>CAIXEV010000001.1 GCA_903918555.1 uncultured bacterium
GCTCGTCGCAGCCAACACCCTCGGCATGTGCGAGGCCGTGCATCTGGCCATCGCCGCGGGCCTCGAGCCGCAGAAGGTCCTCGCGTCGGTCGGCGGTGGCGCCGCGGCGTCGTGGTCGATCTCGGTGCTCGCGCCGCGCGTCCTCAACGGCGATTTCGAGCCGGGATTCCTCGTCGAGCATCTCGTGAAGGATCTCCGCATCGCCCGCGAGGAGGCCGGCGAGCTCGGTCTGTCGCTGCCCCTCGTCGAACTCTGCCTCGCCCGCTACGAGGCGCTCCTCGCCGCCGGATTTGGTCGCAAGGGAACGCAGGGGGTCTACCTGCTCTACCGCGACGGGGCCGGTCGGTAGGCGCGTCCGAGAAGCCGACGGAGGCTGGGTTTTCCGATGGGTCTCCAATCGGTCATCAATCGGTCTCCAAGCGGCTTGCCGAGAGCGGCGGGTTTCGCTACATTGCTCGACTCTTCAAAGCGAGCCGAGCATGAGCACGATCCCGACCACTGGCACTGTGACCTTCACGATCAAGTCTGTCCCGCTGACTGACGGCGGCTTCCGCACGGTCGAGCGCCTCATGCGCCTCGAACGCGGCAAGAAGCGCACGCTCAAGAAGCTGCAGAAGACCCGCATCACCGAGCTCAACGAGCGTCGTCCGCGCGCCGGCCGCATGTGGCTGGTTCGCGCCCGCTGCACGCGCCTCGTGCGCGTCGCCGCCGGCGAGAGCTTCACCATCCAGGTGACGCCGCAGCTTGCGAAGGACCTCGCGAGCGTGGCCAAGTATCTCGACTTCAAGAAGGTCGGCTAAGCCTTCCTCCTGACAAACGAACACAGCGCGGGCCTTGCGGCTCGCGCTGTTCGTTTCGGCCAGGCCGTGCTCGGCACGCCTTCGCGGGGCTCACCGCGCCTTCGCGGGGCTCACGGCGCCTTCGCGGGCTCGGGCGTGGTCGCGTTCATCTTCGCGTCCGCTGGCACACCGCCGCCTGCAACCCCGCCGCCCAAAACCTCGACCAGCAGCCGCTTGCCGTTGCTCTCGAGGATGGCGGCGCTCCGGATCCCGTCGAGCGCAAGCAGCGAGAGCGATCGCGTCACGCCGATGCGGGTTTCCCTCACCTCGACCGAGAACGCCATGCTGCCATCGACCGGCTCGATCGCGACCTCGATCGTGTCGGTGTTGCTGCCGACCTTCATCGAGGCGCGGTCGAACCGCGGGCTGACGATCCTCGGTGCGCTGACGAGCTTGGCGCCGTTGGTCGCGATCAGGGCGTCAAGCTCCGAGCCCGAGTTGAGCACGATGCGGAGATCCTGCGGCGGCACTTCGTTCGAGATCTCGACGACGCGCACCTGCCACAGGATCGTGGGCGACGGAAGCGACGCCTCGAGCGCGGCGAGGGTCTTGATGATCGCGTGATGCCGCGCGGGCGAGGCGTTGATCACCAGCGTGGTGTCGAGGCTCCGGATCCAACCGCCGTCGCCGCCGTTGTCGCGCCAGGTCTCGGGATCGACCGTCTCGGTCAGGTAGTCCTCCAACGACTGCATCGACCAGTCGGTGGACTCGTCCCGCGGGTCTCGGCGCATGAGGAGCGGTCGCATGTCGTAGTGGCGCACGGCGGCGAGGCGGCTGCCGCTCTCCGCGTTCGTGAACATGAGAAGCCCGGCGGCCACATCGACCTTCAGGGAGTTGACTGCATCCGACAACGCAGCCGCGACCGCATCGAGCGCCTGGCGCGGGGTCGTCGCCTGGCAATCGAGGCGGACGAACTCCCAGCCGCCGGCGTCGCCCTTCACGCGCCGATCGACCTCGACCAGGACGCCGGTTGCGTTCCGCACCGCGTCCACGATCTCGCGCGCGGTTGCATCCTTGAAGGTCTTGGGCGACGCGAACGGCTGGTCAAGTCGCGCGAGCAGCGCGAGATCCGCCGCCAGGAGCGGGTCTTCGGAGGCCTTCATCGTGACAGGCGGCGTGGGGCTCGCGGCGTGCTGCGCCAAGGAAAGCGGGGCGGATGCGAGGACGCCCGAGAGCGCGATGGCGAGATGCATGGGGAAAGTCATCGGAAGTCCTTCTGTTGAGGCCGATCAGCCGCGCGCCTGCAGCGCCTCGTGGATCGGCACCACGAGATGCGGGATGACCCTGGTTTCCGCCAGGTGCTCGGCATGACCGACGACGGCGCCGAACGCGCCCTTCAGGTCGTCGAGCGAGGCGAGCGGGCCGAACTTGCGCACGGTGAGGAAGACCGAGATCGGGTCGCCCCCGCGTTCGCCCGCCACGGGCACGCGCGGCCGCGTGCGGACCTCGAACGAGGCCTGGAGGTCGCCGCGGTCGCCGAGGGAGATGCCGAGGGCCGGCTGCGCCTCGATCACGCGTTCGAAGTCGCCGTCCACGAGGTGCGCGAGCGGCGTGTTCGCAAGCAGCGCGTCGAAGACCACCGAGTCGCGGTCGTGCTCGGTCTCGAAGTCGAAGCCGAACACGACCTCGAGCATGTCGATGTCGAGCGGCGAGATCGAGAGAAAGTAGGGCGCGACCTCGAGCAGCGCCTTGTGGAAGTTGTAGCTGTCGGCGAGCGTGGCCGGGTTCACATGCCCCGAGCGGATCGTGGTCTGCCGCAGCGCGACCCATTGCCATTCGCGCTCGGCGCTGTCGGACTCGAGCGCGACCTCGCCCTCGTAGCGCTGGAAGGTCGAGAGGCGCGGGAAGGCGCGGCGGACGCGGTCGAAGAGGTCGAGCACGGTCTCGCGTCGCTCGGGAAGATCGAGCTTGAGCCCGAGCTTCTGGTTGACATAGAAGTCGCTGCAGAAGGCCGTGAAGTTCGACATCGCGGCTGATTGTGGCGAAATCCCGCCGCGAATGCACACTGCCGGCCGTAACCGACGGGTTGTCCACGGTGGGCTTGCCGTGGATCTATCCGTGGATCTATCGGAGGATCCACCCGCGGATGGCGGCGAGATCGGCAAGATCCGCCACCGCGAGGTCCGCGCCCGCCGCGAGGAGGCGTTCGGGCGAGTAGGGGCCGGTTCCCACGCCGAGGGCGCGGCAGCCGTGCGCCTTGGCGCAGTCGATGTCGTGCGGGGTGTCGCCGATGATCGTCACGCGCGCGGGGTCGAACGAGCGCCCGAGATGTGCGGCGGCGCGCTCGATCGCGACCGGGGTCAGGTGCCGCCGCGAGGGGCCGTCGGCGCCGAACGCGCCGAAGGGGAAATGCGTGCGGTCGAAGCCCACCAGGGCGATCTTGAGGTGCGCGGTGCGCTCGTAGTTTCCGGTGAGGAGCCCGACCCCCGCGCCCGCGTCGCGCAGCGCGCCGACGAGTTCGGTCGTGCCCGGCATGCGGCGCACCACCGACGGCGTCAGCGCGCGGGCGAGTTCATCGGCGTAGATCCGCTGGAACTCCGCATGCGTGCCCTCGTCGCCGGGCAGGCCGTGTTGCGCCATCATGCGCGCGAAGAGGAGCCCGTCGAGGGCGCCCGCGATCTCGACCCCCTCGAAGCTGAACCCGCGTTCGCCGTGCAGGCGCGAGAACGCGCGCAGCATGGCGGCCACGCCGGCACCTTCGGTGCGGAGGAGCGTCCCGTCGATGTCGAACAGGACGAGGTTGCGTGCGTGTGCGTCCACTCGAGTTTAGCCGGCCTTTCAGCCGGCCTTGCGCACCGCGGCGACGATGCGGCTCGCGGCGTCGGTGAGGTCGGTCGCCGGCTGCATCGCTGGGATTTCCTTCTGCGCGTCGGCGAGGATCTGGCGCGCCGCGGCGACATTCGTTCCCTCGAGGCGCACGACGAGCGGCACCTTGAAGCCGACGTTCTTCGCGCTGATGACGATCGCGCGCGCGATCTTGTCGCACTGCATGATGCCGCCGAAGATGTTGACGAGGATGCCCTTCACATTCGGGTCGCTCAGGATGATGCGGAACGCCTCGGTGACCGCCTCTTCGCTGGCGCTGCCGCCGACATCGAGGAAGTTCGCGGGTTCGCCGCCGTGGAGCTTGACGATGTCCATCGTGGCCATCGCGAGGCCCGCGCCGTTCACGAGGCAGCCGATGTTGCCGTCGAGCGCGACATAGGAGAGTCCGAACTCGTGCGCGCGGATCTCCGCGGGATTCTCCTCGGTCGGGTCGAACATCTTCGCGAGGTCGGGGTGACGGAAGAGCGCGTTGTCGTCGAACTGGAACTTCGCGTCGAGCGCGAGCACGCGGCCGTCGGGGTTCTTCTCATCGGGCGGCGTGACGACGAGCGGGTTGATCTCGACGAGGCTCGCGTCGGTGTCGCGGAAGACCTTGCCGACCTTCATCATGATGTCGGCGGCCTGGCCGACCTGCTTGCCCTTGAAGCCGAGGCGGAACGCGAGTTCGCGCGCCTGGAACGCCTGCAGGCCGAGCAGCGGATGGAGCGGAACCTTGATGATCGCGGCGGGGTTCTTCTCGGCGACGACCTCGATCTCGACGCCGCCCTCGGCGCTCGCGATCAGGGTCGCGGTGCGGCGCGCGCGGTCGATCGTGATCGCGAGGTAGTACTCCTTGGCGATCGCCTCAGCGGCCGCGATGAGGAGCTTGCGCACGACGAGCCCTTCGGGCCCCGTCTGGTACGAGACCATCTTGTTCGTGAGCATGAAGGTCGCCGCGGCCTCCGCGTCCTTCAGGTTCGAGACGAGCTTCACAAAGCCAGCCTTGCCACGCCCACCGGCGTGCACCTGCGCCTTGATGACGATCTCCTTGATGCCGGAGTCGAAGAGCTTCTTCGCCTCGGCAACAGCGGTCGCGACATCCTCAGCAACCGCAAACGCGGGAACCGCAACACCAGCCTGGGCAAGCAACTGACGGGCCTGAAACTCGTGGATCTTCATAGGGGTGCACA
>CAIXEV010000002.1 GCA_903918555.1 uncultured bacterium
CGACCTTGAAGTCACGGCGGCGGCTCCGGCGGAACGCCCCGCTTCGACCCTCTGGATCCGTCCATCCTCCATGTGCACGATGCGGTCCGCGAACGCGAACACCCGCGGGTCGTGCGTCACGATGATCGCCGCGCGTCCGGGCCGCACCGCGAGCTCGCGCAGGAGCTCCATCACGGCCTGCCCTGCGCTGCCATCGAGCGCCGCCGTCGGCTCGTCGCAGAGCAGCAGCCGAGGCTCGTTGACGAGCGCCCGCGCGATCGCGACGCGCTGCTGCTGACCTCCCGAGAGCTGGCGCGGAAGCTTCTCGAGATGCGCGCCGAGCTCGAGCTTCTTCAGGAGCGTCGCCGCGCGGGCGGACGCGCCTGGCCATGGCATGTCGGCGGCCACGAGCGGAATCGCCGCGTTTTCAGTGGCGGTCAGGCCATGAAGGAGGTTGTACTGCTGGAAGATGAAGCCGATGTTCCGCAGCCTGAACGAGACCAGGGCGGCGGCGTCCTGGCTGGTCACCTCCTCGTCGAACACGCGGACAGACCCGCGCGCGCCCCGCAGAAGGCCTGCGATGATCGAGAGAAGCGTCGTCTTCCCGCAGCCGCTCGGGCCAACCAGCATGGTCAGTTCGCCCGCGCGCGCCTCGAAGTCGATTCCCTTCAGCACGCGGTACGGGCCCGCGGCCGTGGCGAACTCCATCTCGACATCCCTGCAGATCACTCCCTGCATGCGCTAGCTCCTGAAGACGACGGCGGGATCGACGGTGAACACACGCCGCGCGCTCACGACGCAGGAGAGCAGCGTGACGACGACGACGAAGATCCCCGTGCCGGCGAAGATCGCGGGATCCATGAACATCCCGCGGAGCCCGCCTGTCAGCTGCGGAGAGAAGACCGCGAAGAACAGGCTCGCGACGCCGATGCCAAGGCTGAATCCGATGGCCGACACGAACAGCGCCTGCACCGAAATCATCGCGAGAATTCGCCTGTTTCCGACGCCGATGGCCTTCAGGGCCGCGAACTGGCGCAGGTTCTCGACGCTGAACATGTAGAAGGTCTGGCCGACGATCGCGACGCCGATCACGACTCCCATGAGGATGGTGATCCCGAAGTTCTCCGCGACGCCCGAGTAGAGAAGCACCCACTCCTGCGAAACGGCCTTGAATCCCGCGCGTGAGAACGCCTTCAGCTTCGTCTCGGCGCCGATGCCCGCGGCAACCTCGTCCGCGGACCGGCCCGGCTGCGCGCGCGCGAGCACGAATGTCACCGGGTTGGCCGATTCGCGCGCGAGCTCCGTCGCAAGCGAGCGCCTCGCGTGGACCCGCGGAAGCCCCGTCCATGACGGCCCGATCGCGCTGATCCCGACGATTCGCGCGCGGCGTTCGCCGATCTCAACGACATCGCCGACGCGCTGCGGCACGCCCGGAAAGATGCTCGCGAACCCCGCGGCATCGAGGATGACCGCGTCGGGCTGGCGCAGGTCCTCGATCGATCCGATCAGCATGACGCGCGGCGCGGCGACGAGCGATGCGTCGTCGACGCCGATGACGGCCACCGACTTCGTGACGCCCCCGGCGGTGCGCAGCCGCGCGACCGACTGGTAGTAGGGAACCGCCCATTCGACGCCATCGGCGGAACGAACCCGCTGCACCGCGAGCTCGGGCATCTGGTCAGGCTGGTCGATCGTCTCGACGCTCGGCTTCATGACCCAGATGTCCGCCTCGCTCGCCTCGATGATGTCCCGCGCCGAGGACTCCATCACGGAGTGGAAGATCGCCGCCTGCTGGCTGATGAGGAGCGATGCGAACGCGATGCCCAGCACAAGCGCGAGGAACTTCGCCGAGTCATGGAGCAGGATCTTGAAGGCGACGCGGATCATCGCGCGCGACCGGCCTTCGGTCGGGCACCCCGCGACCGACGAGGGGCCCGCGCCTTCTTCGCGTCAGGCGCACGCTCGGCTCGTTCCGCCGGGCGACGCTTTCCGAGGCGGGCTTCGGGGAAGGTCGTGGAGAAAGTCGAGACCGCCTCGAGCGTCAGTCGCGACACGCACTCGATGAACGCATCGGATCGCGCCTTGACCGCTTGCCCGACCTGCGGCGCGAGCTGCACATGCATCCCCCGCTGGAGATGAAACGCAGCGGCGAGGTTGTACATCGTGATCACGCCGAACTGAACCTCGGGCGCGCGCGCGGCCTTTCCCGCCGCGCGGGCCACGATCTCGCAGAGCCAGTTCCACTCCGGCACGACCTTGCGCGCAAGAGCGTCGCGATAGGCGGGCGTCGGATCCATCTCCTCGCGATAGATGAGGCGCACCTGCCACGAGGATGGCGCGCAACTCACATCCGCGATCGCCCACCGGACGGCCGTCCGCAACGCCTCGGCAGGAGGCGCGAGAAGCGCCCTGGTCGCCAGCTGCGCCGTCTCCGGCGCGATCTGGCAGGCATCGAGCAGGGTCTCGCGGTAGAGCGCGTCCATGCTTCCGAAGTGATAGGGAATCGCGCTCAGCGCCACCCCGGCGTCGCGCGCGACTTCGCGGGCCGTCACCCCCGAGAAGCCACGGTCGGCGAACAGTTGTCCCGCTGCATCGATGATCGCGCGTCTGGTCGCGCGCGGATCGCGCCCGCGGCCTGGGGATCGTTCACGGAGACTTGGCATAGTACATCTGTACCGTACGTTTGTACTACCGTCAAGTCCATCGACCGATTTTCCCGCCGACGGGAAACCCCCGGCCCCGTCAGGCGGACCTGCATGCGACTCCGGGCGGCGAACCGGCTACCCCTCGCGCACGAGCCGCAGGGCCCGCACGTTGACGACAGCCTCGCCCGGCTTCGAGAGAGCGCGCAGGATGGCGCGGTGCGCGCCCATCGGCAGCTCGACGCGGCCGACCTCGATCGTGCGATACGACTGCCAGCCGCCGGTCGCGGGCACGGTGAACTCGGGCGCGCCCGCGCCGCCCTCGACCTCGAGACGCATGCGGGCTCCCGCCGCGCCGTCAGCGCACGCGAGCTCGATCTCCACCCGGTACGCGCCCTGCTGCACGGCGCCGACGCCGACCGGCCACGACGCGGTCGCCGACGGATCAAGCCAGTATCCGATGTTGTGCGTGACATCGCCGATCACGCCGACGCGCTCGACGCGGATCGAGGGGCCTTCGAGGGTCGCGTCGTGCGGCGAAAGCGTGATGGCGCCGTCCGCCGCGGGGAACACGAGGACCGACATCGGCTTGACTTCGCCCGCGAGGTCGAGGCGCACGACCGACACGGCCGCGTCGACGGGCTTCGCGGGCAGCTCGACGACGAGCCGCCCCGACTCCTGCTCGCTTGCGCCCCACTTGAGCGTCGCATCGCTTCCGAGGAGGCGCGCGCCGCGCACCTCGCCCTGCATCGGCACCACGAGGCGCCCGTCGCTCGGCCAGTCGAAGACATGCAGGTAGAGAACGCCCTGCTTCTGCGTCGCGCGCCCCCACGGCAGGCGCTGGAACGGACTCGCGGTCGTTCCGTAGATCGCCTCGCCGTGCACCTTCATCCACGCACCAACGCCGCGCAATGCGCGCTCGGCCTGCTCGGGCACGCGGCCGTTCGCATCGGGGCCGATGTTGAGGAGCAGGTTTCCGCCCTTCGACACGATGTCGGACAACAGCCGCACGACAGCGCCCGTGTCCTTCCAGTTCATGTCGTGCGCGCTGAAGCCGTAGCTCTCGTTGAGCGTGTGGTTGACCTCCCAGTCCATGCCGGGAAGGCCCGTCGGCGGCACATACTTCTCCGGCGTTCCGTAGTCGCCGTTCTTGTTCTCGAGGCCGAAATACAGGCGGTTGTTGACGAGGATCTCGGGCTGCTTCGCGCGCATGTCGCTCATGAGCTGCGCGGCGCCCCACGCTCCGCCCTGGTGCGTCGGGTCGGAGTAGTCGAACCAGATCGTCGAGAGCGGACCGTAGTTCGCGAGCAGTTCGTCGACATGGCCGCGCATGTACGCGAGGTAGCGCGCGTGGTCGCGGGTGCGCTCGGCCTTCGGATACGCGGGCAGCGCCATCTCGTAGGCGTCTGGGTGCTGCCAGTCGAGGAGCGAGTAGTAGAAGCCCGCGCGGAGGCCGCGCGCGCGCATGGCGTCGGCGAACTCGCGCGCAACATCGCGGCCCGCGGGCGAGATGTTGGTGCCGCCGGCGATCTCGTTCGACAGCGAGTACGGCTCCTTCGAGTTGAAGAGCGTGAAGCCGTCGTGGTGCTTCGCGGTCATCACCGCGTATCGCATGCCCGCGGCCTGCGCGAGCTCGGCCCACTTGTCCGCGAAACCTGCGTCGGGCGCGAACCTCGGCTTCATCTGCCGCGCGTACTCGGCGCACGGGACGGCCGCCCAGTGCTGGATCCACTCGGCGTAGTGCTGCTCGTAGCGCTTGCCGTCCCAGAAACCGCCGGCCGGCGAGTACAGGCCCCAGTGGACGAACATCCCGAACCGTGCTTCGCGCCACCAGCCCATGCGCCGGTCACGGTCGCTGGCCCACGCTTCGACCTCGGCCGCCTCGGTCGGCTGCACGGGCGGCCCCGATTGCGGAACGAGCGAGAGCGCGGCGGCGAGGGCGAGCAGTTCGGAGGCCATGTGCGCAGGGTAGGCAACCCGGCGCCGTTCCTCACTTCCGCTTGGTGCCGCGGGCTGCCGATTCCTGCCGCACCGCGATCGGCACGTAGCCGAACTCGAGCCCCTTCGGCGGCTGCACGAGCTGCGCGGGGTCGAGGTCCGCGAGCGTCCCGGCCGTCGGCGGCGCGAGGTAGTCGCGGTCCTTCGTCCAGGCGCGGTGCAGCCGCTCGACGCGCGCCTGCATCGCCTCCCGCTCGTCCTTCGTGAGGTCCGCGTTGAGGAGCGCCGGCTGGTCGGCGAACC
>CAIXEV010000003.1 GCA_903918555.1 uncultured bacterium
CCAGCGGTCGAGCGCATCGAGGGTGTATTTCTCCGCCTGCGCGAACGCAGAGGCCGACACGCACAGGGCGAGGGAGGCCACGGCGAGGAAAGTGGAAGGCGTACGCGCCATGGCGCCGATGGTACGCGCGAATCGCCGCGCCCTCAAACGCACCAATCCATCGCGTGGAATCGCCGCGGGCGCCGATCTTGTGGTGGGCGCCGTGGTGGGAGGCGTGGTGAAGGCCGCGGTGGGTGCCGCGGGAAGGACCGCGGCGAAAGTGAAGGTTGATTCCATGCGCGTCGCGCTCATCTCCAACCCCATCTCCGGATCAGGGCGATCCGAGGCGGCCGCGATCGCGATCGAGCGCGAGCTGTCGGCGCGCGGCTGGAGCTGCGTGCGCGTCCCGACCGAGCGCGCAGCCCCCGAGCGCTGGCTTGACCCGACGCTCCGCGCGGTGGACGCCGCCGTGGTGGCCGGCGGCGACGGCGCGCTGCGCATGGTCGCGCCGAGCGCGGCGCGGCTGGGTGTCCCGCTCTGGCACGCGCCATGTGGAACGGAGAATCTCTTCGCCCGCGCCTTCGGCATGTCGCGCGATCCGCGGGCGATTTCGCGGGCGATCGAGGCGCGCGACACCCACCGCGTGGATCTGGCGGACGCGAACGGCGTCCCCTTCGCCATCATGGCTTCCGTCGGCTTCGACGCGGAGGTCGTGCACGCGCTGGCCGCCCGCCGCACCGGCGCCATCACGCGCTGGAGCTACGCGGGGCCGATCCTCGAGGTGCTGCGGGCGTGGCGCCCGCCCGAACTCGCATGGCATGTCGACGGCGAGCGTGAGGAGCTCGGCCGCGGCATGGTCGTGGTCGGGAACCTGCGTCAGTACGGCTGCGGCTTGAACCCGGCCGCGCGTGCGCAGGGCGACGACGGGCTGCTCGACGCCGTGTTCATCCCCGCCAGCTCCGCGCTCGAGCTTCTGCCCTGGATTCCGCTCCTCTGGACGGGCCTGCACCTGCGGCATCCGGCGCTCCGCGAGCGGCGGGGGGCCGAGATCGTGCTCGACTCGGCGGCGCCCGCCCTTGTCCAGATCGACGGCGATGCCGCGCCGATCGGGGCGGTCGGGCGGCTGTCGCTGCGTTCGCAGCCGGGCGCGCTTTCGCTGCTGCGGGCGCCCCGCGCGCGGCTTTGACGGCGGGTTGAGCCGTTCCCGCCCCCGCCCGCATCGCCGTCACGATCGCCTTCCCGTGAAACCCTCAAGAAGGGCCATCGGCGCGACGATGTTCCGTTCGTACGCGCTCTGTTCACAGGCCGAGCGGTGTCCCCGTGGACCGTCGATCGAGGGCTTGGGTGCCCGCGTCGGCTGCGTCCCGTCCGCGGGCTCAGGGTTCGGGAGGTTGTCGTCATGGCTGACAAGAAGGAATCGAAGTCCGAGGGCGAGGGTGGCGAAGCCCCCAAGAAGTCCGGCGGCATGAAGTTCATGGTCATCGTGCTCGTGCTGCTCGCAGTCGAGGGCGGCGCCCTGTACTTCTTCCTCTCGCGCGGCGCTCCGAAGCCTGTCGAGGCTGCAGAGCCCGTCGTCGTGGCGAACCCCGAGGACGAGAAGCTCGTCGAGCTCCTCGTGCTTGACGATCGCCTCGTGAACGACCGCACCGGCATCAGCTACCTCTACGAAACCGAGATCTATGTCAAGGTCCGCAAGAAGGACGAGACCTGGGTCAAGGACGAGATCGAGCGCAGCAAGAACGAGATCCGCGCCCAGG
>CAIXEV010000004.1 GCA_903918555.1 uncultured bacterium
GGACCGCGACCACCGCTGGGAGCGGGTCGAGGCGGCCTACCGCGCGCTGACCGCGCCGGTCGCCCGCACGGCGCCGACCGCCCTCGACGCAGTCGACTCGTATCACAAGGCGCCGTCCGACGCCTCGCGCGGGGGCGACGAGTTCATCCTGCCGACGGCGGTCGGCCGCGACGCCGCCGCGATCGCGGCCGGCCGCATCAAGCCGGGCGACGCCGTCCTCTTCTTCAACTTCCGCGGCGACCGGCCGCGCGAGATCACGAAGGCGTTCGTCCTTGACGACGCGGCGTGGCAGAAGGTCGAGGGTGCCAAGCCGGGTATCGGCGGCTTCGACCGCGGCGCGCGCCTCGCCGAGCTCTTCTTCGCGACCCTCGCCGAGTACGAGACCGGCCTCCCCGTCGAGCTCGTCTTCCGCCGGCCGCCCAAGATGAAGCACATCCTCGGCGAGTGGCTGGCCGCGCACGGCGTGCGGCAGTTCCGCTGCGCCGAAACCGAGAAGTTCCCGCATGTGACCTTCTTCTTCAACGACTACCGCGAGGAGCCGTTTCCGGGCGAGACGCGCACGATCGTGCCGAGCCCGAGGGAGGTCGCGACCTACGACCTCAAGCCCGAGATGAGCGCCTCCGGCGTGCGCGACGCGGTGCTTGCGCGCCTCGCCGCGCCCGACTGCGAGCCCGTCATCATCGTGAACTTCGCCAACGGCGACATGGTCGGCCACACCGGCAGCCTCGAGGCGACGGCCTGCGCGATCGAGGTCGTCGACGCCTGCGTGGGCGCGATTCTCGACGCCGCGCTCGCCCGCGGCGGCAGCGCGATCGTGACCGCCGACCACGGCAACGCCGAGGAGATGTGGGACACGCGCGCCAACTGCCCGCACACCGCGCATACGAACTACACCGTGCCCTGCTCGGTCGTGGGCGCGGAATTCCGCGGACGCTCGCTGCGCGGCGACGGCCGGCTCGGCGACCTCGCGCCGACCCTCCTTGACATGATCGGGCTGCCGAAGCCCGCGGAAATGACGGGGAAATCGCTTCTCCTGTAGGATGCGGGACTTATGTCGCTTCCGCAGATCGCGATCGTCGGACGGCCGAATGTCGGCAAGTCGAGCCTCTTCAACCGGATCGTGGGTCGCCGCGTGTCGATCGTCGACCCGACGCCGGGCACGACGCGCGATCGCGTGTCGCAGCTGGTCGAGATCCTCCCGCCGACCGATCTGCCCTACGACCGCGCGCGCGACGCCGCTCCGAAGCTCGCTGAACTCGTCGACACGGGCGGCTACGGCGTCTACATGGCCGAGGGCGGACGCTTCGACGACGCGGGCGAGGACCTCACGCGCCTGACGCCCGAGATCGAGGCGCAGATCAAGGCGGGCATCGAGCGCGCCACGCTCATCCTCTTCGTGGTCGACGCGCAGACGGGCGTGACGGGCCTCGACGAGCGCATCGCGCGCCTCGTGCGCGAGACCGGCCGCGCCGACCGCGTGCTGCTGGTCGCGAACAAGGTCGACGACGACAGCTGGGTCGCCGCCGCGCAGGAGGCTTCGCGCCTCGGCTTCGGCGAGCCCGCGATGACGAGCGCGTCGAGCGCGTTCGGAAAGCGCGCGTTTCTCGAGGCGATCTGGAGCCGCCTGCCCGAGTGGGTCGAGCCGGTCGCGCCGCCCGAGATGAAGATCGCGATCGTCGGCCGCCGCAACGCCGGCAAGTCGACGCTCATCAACGCGCTCGCGGGCGAACCGCGCGTGATCGTGAGCGAGATCGCCGGCACCACGCGCGACTCGATCGATGTGCGCTTCGAGATGGACGGCCACGCGTTCGTCGCGATCGACACCGCGGGCGTGCGCAAGCGCAAGAGCTGGGTCGACGACATCGAGTACTACTCGCACCAGCGCGCGAAGTCCGCGATCGAGCGCGCCGATGTGTGCGTGCTGCTCCTCGACGCGCGCGAGCCCGTGACGCAGGTCGAGAAGCGCCTCGCGCTCGAGCTCGTCGAGCAGCACAAGCCGACGGTGATCGCGGTCAACAAGTGGGACCTCGTCGAGGCGAAGCTCAAGACGAGCGACTACATCGACTACCTGACGCAGGAGCTCTTCGCGCTCGATTTCGCGCCGCTCGTCTTCCTGTCGGCCGCGAAGGGCGAAGGCATCGTCCCGCTCATCAAGGTCTGCGGCAACCTCTTCGGCCAGGCGCACCACCGCGAGACGACCGGCCGCCTGAACGCGGTCGTGAAGGGCATCCTCGACGCGCGCGGCCCGAGCTCGAAGCTCGGCACGCGGGCGAAGATCTTCTATGTCTCGCAGATCGCGACGAATCCGCCGACGATCGCGATCGTGGTCAACAAGCCCGAGCTGTTCGAGGGCGGCTACGAGCGCTATCTGAAGAACCAGCTGCACGAGCAGCTGCCGTTCTCGGAGGTGCCGATCAAGCTGGTGTTCTCGGCGCGCAAGCGCCTGACGCCGGCCGAACTCGCCTCGCGCAAGCGCGCGGGAAGCGAGGTCGGCGAGGGCGACGGGGGCGGCGGCGACGACGCCTTTGGCGATTGATCGCCGCTACACTCCGCCGAGATGTCGATCGTTCCACTCCCCATCTTCGAGCGTGACGCGGATCCGAAGTTTCGCGACGCGATGACCGACGAGGAGATCTACGCGCGCCTCAAGCCGCCGACCTCGATCGTCGTCAAGTTCGGGCGCATGAAGCTCGTCGGCGAGTACCCGTACCGCGGCGACGCGAAGCCGGGCTGCGGGTCGAAGCTCGTGGTGCGCACCTTCCGCGGCGTCGAGATCGCGGAGATGCTGACGACGACCTGCTCGAACTCGGGCTGCGGCAAGAGCGTGTCGCGCTCGGAGATGCTCGACTACATCGAGAACTCGGGCGGCCGCGAGTATCCGTTCCAGACCAACGGCGAGGTGCTGCGCGTCGCGACGGTCGAGGACCTCAACCGCGCCACCGCGTGCGCCGACAAGGCGCGCGCAGCGCTCGGCCGCGTGCGCGACCTCGCCGCGTCGCTCAAGTTCCCCGCGAAGATCGTCGACCTCGAGCTCACCTTCGACGAGTCGCTGCTCCTCGTCTACTACCTGTCCGACGAGCGCATCGACTTCCGCGACCTCGCGCAGCTGCTCGCGCGCGAGTTCAGCTGCCGCATCGAGATGCGCCAGGTCGGCGCGCGCGACGAGGCGCGGCTGGTGGCCGACTACGAGCGCTGCGGCCAGCACTGCTGCTGCAAGAACTTCCTCAAGGTCCTCAAGCCGATCTCGATGAAGTCGGCGAAGATCCAGAAGGCGACGCTCGACCCGCTGAAGATCTCGGGCCGCTGCGGCCGCCTGATGTGCTGCCTGCGCTACGAGGACGCGACCTACGAGGAGCTCCGCAAGCGGCTTCCGAAGAACAAGACGCGCGTCGGCACGCCCGAGGGCCCGGGCATCGTCGTCGACTCGAAGATCCTCGTGCAGCTCGTGCTCGTCCAGCTCGACTCGCCCGACGGCGGATACGGCCGCGAGGTCGCGGTGCCCGTCGAGGATCTGATGGATCCGAACGAGTGCCCGAAGCCGGGCGAAGTCGGCGGATCCGACCCGTTGCGCGGCATGAGCCCGCGCAGCGTGAAGCAGAAGCTCGCGGCCGAGCGCGGCGAGAAGCTCGCGAAGCAGGACCGCTACCGCGAGAAGTCTGGCGGACCGAAGTCGCCTGTCGGCGAGGCGCCGGCAGCCGCAGCCGCAGCCGCACCCGCACCCGCGCAGCCGTCGGCCGCAGGCGAGGCCTCCGCGGTCACGGGCGAAGGCGCCACCAAGAAGAAGCGCCGCCGCCGTCGCAAGAAGAAGGGCGGAGGCAACCCCGCCGACCCGAACGCGCCCGCCGCACAGGGCGGCGCGACGCCGAATATCGCGATGGGCGGCGCCGATCGCGACGACGGCGATGACGGCGATGACACCGCCGGCGATGACGCCGACGACATCACCGACGAGGCTGGCGGCGACGCCGGGTCGTCGGCTGCCGACGGCGCGACGGGCGAACCCGGCCAGCCTGGCGATGGCGGACGCCGAAAGCGTCGTCGTCGTCGGAAGAAGAGGCGCGGCGGTGGTGGCGGTGAGTCGGGCGGCGCGCCCCCGGCGCCTCAAGCCTGATCTGCGAGTCGCAGCCGACATCAGCCGACGAAAGAGCCTCAGCCCGCAACCCGACCACCGAGCAGCGCGCGCGAACACGATGAACAGCGACACCGACAACCGGAAGCAGCAGGAAACCAGCATTCCCGAGACGCTGCAGTCGCTGATCGTCGCCTTCGCGCTGGCGATGGCGGTGCGCAGCTTCGTGACCGAAGGCTTCGTGATTCCCACCGGCTCGATGGCGCCGACGCTGCTTGGGCAGCACACGCGCTACATGAGCCCGATCACGGGCTACTCGTATCCGCTCGACATCCAGCCCGCGTACGAGCAGAGCTACAGCAACTACATCTGGGGCCTCGCCGATCCGATGGTGTCGATCGACGCGGGCATGAGCTCGACCTCGAGCGCCGCGCTGCAGTCGCGCACGCGCTCGGGCGACCGCGTGCTGGTGCTCAAGTTCCTGTACGCGCTGCAGGAGCCGCAGCGCTGGGATGTCGTGGTCTTCAAGAACCCGACCGATCCGAGCGGCGACGCCGCGAACTTCATCAAGCGCCTCGTCGGCCTGCCGAACGAGCAGCTGCTGATGGTCGATGGCGATGTGTTCACGGCGCCGCTCGGCGCCGACCGATCGGAGTTCAAGGTCGCCCGCAAGCCCGAGCATGTGCAGCGCGCCGTGTGGCAGAAGGTCTACGACTCGGACTTCGAGCCGATCGACACCACCGAGCTCTCGAAGCGGCTGGGCGCGCCGTGGCCGGGTCCGCCGCTCGAGGCGAAGGGCTTCGACCTCGGCGAATCGGACAACCGCCGCATCTGGACGCACGACGGCGCCGGCCCTGCGACGCTCGAGTGGCGCTGGGAGCGCCTGCCGATCACCGACTGGGGCAGCTACAACATGCTGCGTCCCCAGCCGCCGGTGCGGCGCTACGCGGTGAACGATGTGCGCTTCAGCGCCGCGATCGACGCCGCCGCGCCCGAGTCGCTCGTGGCCGAGTACACGCTGACCTCGCGCCGCCGCCTGATGAAGTTCGTCCTCGGCGACGGCAAGGCGACGCTGCGCGTCGAGTCGCAGCCCGAGTCGCCCGGCGAGCCCGCGAAGGTGCTCGGCGAGGCGTCGGTGCCGTTCACGCCGCCCGCGGCGGGCATGCCGCTGGCGCTCGAGTGCTGGCATGTCGACCAGCGGCTCTCGCTCTGGGTGAACGGCAAGGAGCTCGTGCAGCTCGACTACGCGTTCGACTCGCTCGAGGACCGCGTGCGCGCGTCGTTCTACGGGCGCACGGTCCAGGACTATGTGTCGCAGCCGATCTTCCAGCAGCCGACGCCGCCGCAGTTCTCGTTCTCGACGAAGGGTTCGGCGCTCGAACTGCACCGCGTGCGCGTCGACCGCGACCTCTACTACCGCCCCGAGACGCTGAACACGAGCGAGCTCGCGCAGCCGCCGCAGAACGGCCCGGCGATCGGCGGTCCCGCGTTCGCGACCGACTTCAACCAGCCCGCGCAGCTGAAGGCCGACCAGTTCATGATGTGCGGCGACAACAGCGCGTTCAGCCGCGACTCGCGGCTCTGGGGACGGCCGAGCAAGCTCGTGACCGAGCTCTTCGGCGAGTCCGATCCGTTCATCGTGCCGAGGCCGCTCCTGCTCGGAAAGGCGTGGAGCGTCTACTTCCCCGCGCCGGTTCCGCCGACCGAGTCGGGCCCTGCGTTGATGCCGGACTTCGGCAGCATCCGCTTCATCCGCTGATTCTCAGCGCGCGCGGGCGCTGGCGGCCTGCGGGCGCGCGCCCAGGGCGGGCGAGGTCGCGATCTGCATGATCGCCGCATGGTCGAGCTTCGCATCGCGCATGCGCGCCTCGATGTCGATCGGTGTCGTGACATCGAGCCACGCGGTCGCGGAGTCGGCCTCCGCCGCAAGCTGGTCGTCGGCGTCGCGGCGCGCCAGGCCCCGCGTGGTCGCATCGCGCAGCGCGCGGGCGCGCACGGTCTCGAGCTGCGCGCAGGACCGCTTGAACGCGGTGAGATCGAACCAGGCGCGGGTGTCGACGAGCGCGCCGTCGAGCGGCCCGCCGCGCGGCGCATCGAAGGGAACCTGCGACGCCCGCGTGAACATCGCGAGGAGGAACCCGATCTGGTTCGGCGCGAGGCGCTCGATGTGCGCCGGTTCGAAGGCCACGACCGCCGACGAACCGCTGGGAAAGCTGCGGCTTGCGAGCCAGATGCGCTCGGACTGGGTCGCGACCTCGAATCCGAGCGGATCGCTCTCGCCCATCTCCGCCAGGATCGCCGCGAGTTCGCTGCGGACCTCGGGCGTGAGCTCGCCGCGCGACTCGAGCTGCTTGAGCGCGGGCTTGAGGTCGCGCATCACCTGATGGGCCACGAGCGAGTGCGAGTAGCTGCCGAGCGCGGCAAAGCGCGCCGCGACGCGGAGGCAGGCGATCGCTGCTTCGGCGCGCGTCGGCGAGCCGGCGGGGCGGCCGCCTGTGCCGAACGCATCGGCGAGCACGACGCGCACGGCGCCATTGATGCCGTTGGCGCACGAGCGGACGAGACCGCTGCCCGAGGCGCCCGCCGGGTGATGCGGGAGCGAGCAGCGCCCCGACATGCTGCCGAGGATGATCGGGTCGATCACGGACGCACGGCAGGCGTTGATCGCGCGGCGCGCTTCGTTCACGGTCGCGGTCGTCGGCGTGTCGCCCGAGGCGCGAATCGCCTCGATCGCAGCCTGCGCGTTGATGGGTAGGCGCATCGTGGCGCGCGCCGCCTGCTGGTAGTACCAGCCGGCGTTCGCGTGCATGGCGGGCTTCGTGCCGCCGCGCGCGAGCATCTCGAGCACGCCGCGCTGCGCCTCGAGCTCCGACTGCGAGCGCGCGAGGATGTCCGTGGTCGGCAGCAGCTGCGGCGCGAGGACCTTGAGCAGATCGCCGAACGCGCCCTCGCGCAGGCGCTGCTCCGCGATGCCGAGGCGGCGGCGTCCGACGCTGGCGTCCGCCTCGCCGAGCGCTTCCGCCACATCGGTCAGGACGCCTGCGCGCCACCGCGGGCGGCAAGCAGCGCGGTGTCGTCGAGGTTGACCGGCACGGTGACGCGGAGGCCCGCGACCGCGGCGGGCCGTTCCTCGACGGGCGTCAGCAGGATGCGGTCGAGTTCGGTCTGGAGCGCCTCGAGCTCTGCGTGCGTCGCGGCGATGGTGCCGAAGTCCTGGATCATCGCAAGCGGCGCGCGGATCTCGAGCAGGCTGCGCGCGGTGCCCGCGTCGACCACGCCGCAGTCGAGAAGGCCATCGACCGTGCGCGCGTGCTCCTGCACGGCGTTGATCGCGGAGATCGACGACGGAAGCGTGCCGTCGCCCGCGGTTCGGATCGCGATCGTGATCTGGGCGCGCAGGAGGTCGGCGACGCGCCCGCGGTCGCCGCTGATGGCCGCGTCGCGAACGAGCAGCGCGACCGCGCGGATGGTGGTCCGCAGCGGCGCGAGATGCGCGGGCCCGAGCGTGAAGCCGTCCTGCGGATCGATGACCCGCTGGTACGGGACCTGCGACGCGGCGACGAGCTCGTCGCCGAGCGCGCGCGCGGCCTTGAGCCAGCGCGCCATGCGCTCGTCGGCGACGCCCGTGGCGAGGAACATCGCCTGCGGATCGTCGGCATCGGCGGGGAGGCCATCGAAGAGCACCTTGTCGAGCGCGCGGAACTCCTCGCCGACGCGGTCGTAGATGAGCGCCGCGTCCTGCTCGGTCGCATCGCGCGCCGCGGGCGGCTCCGGCTGGGCCGTCGCCGACGGCGTCGAGTGCACGGCGCCGATCGCGAGGATCGCGCAACACCACCTGCTGAAAACGCGCGTACGGCTACCACTCTGCATGGATGTCTTCATCGGCGCGTTTGCCGCGCGTTTCAAGACGGATGGCCCGCAAGAATCGAATGCAAACCGTTCGTCGGCAAGCCGCCCCGCGGGTTCGGGCCGAGGTGCGGCCGTCACAGCCGTCACAGCCGTCACAGACCGAACCGCGCGTCCGAATATCCGATTCCACGGGGCTCGGGCTTGGCGCGTCCGAATCGCGGTGTAGATTTGCACAGGCGCGCAACGCCGCGCGCCGCCAAGGGAACCACTGCCCGTGTTCGGACAACCGCAGATGAAGAACCAGACCGCGCTGCAGCTCGCGGCGACTGCGGCGCTCGCCGCGGGCGCCGGGGCCTTCGGGCAGCAGTTCGTCGACCAGACCTCGACGCGGTTTCCCGTGCAGGCCGAGTACACCAACCAGTGCACCTTCGTCGACATCGACGGTGACGGCGACAAGGACATCGTGTTCGCGAACGGGCAGGGGTACTCCTCGATCGGCACGCTGCTCAAGCCGCGCATCTATGTCAACAACGGCGCGGGCACATTCGCCGACGAGACCGATGCGCGCGCAGCGGGCATCACGGGCTGCTTCCGCGGCGTCGAGGCGGGGGATGTCGACCGCGACGGCGACTGGGACCTGCTGCTCGCGCAGGACTACAACCGGCGGCCGCTCCTGCTCGTGAACAACGGCGCGGGCGTGTTCGCAGACCAGACCTCGACGCGGCTTCCGAACATCACGATGGGCTCGGCGCGCGGGCAGTTCGGAGATGTCGACAACGACGGCGACCTCGACATCGTGCTGTGCAACTCGGGCGCGAGCCGGTTCGCGGCGACGGGTCGGCCGCGGCTGTTTCTCAACGGTGGCGGCGGCGTCTTCACCGATGCGCCGACGGCGCAGTTCCCCACCGCCGCGCTCGCGGAGCAGATGGACTGCGTGTTCGGCGATGTCGACAACGACCTCGACCTCGACCTGCATGTCGGCACGCGCGCGACCGGCGCGAACTCGAGCCAGCTGTGGATCAACAACGGCGCGGGCGCCTTCGCGAAGCTGAATCCGTTCGTCACCGACACCACCGCCTACTCGTACGACTTCGGCGACATCGACGGCGACGGCGACCTCGACCTGATCGGCGTGAACGCGGGCACCTCGAACGCGGAGCTCCTGCTGAAGAACAGCAGCCTCGGCACGAGCTGGACGAACATCTCCGCGCAGATCTCGCCGAATCCGACGGTCGACGACAACGACTCGCGGTTCATCGACTTCGACAACGACGGCGACCTCGACCTGCTCGTCGCGGCGCTCGGCGGCCCTGACCGCATCTACCGCAACAGCGGCACAGGCACCTTCACGCAGGTCACGACGGGCGTGCTGCCGTCGATCACCGACAGCTCGCTCGACATCAAGGTCGGCGACCTCACCGGCGACGGCAAGCCCGACATCGTGACGGCGCAGGGCGAGTCGGGCGCGTTCCAGAACCGGATCTACATCAACACGGGCCCGGCCGACACGATCGCGCCGAACATCAAGCTCGTCGAGCAGGTGCCGTCGAAGGGCGGCGGTCCGTTCGTGGTGCGCACCGAGGTGTTCGACGGCACGACGAGCGACCGCGGCTTCGACGACAAGGGCGTGTTCCTCGTCTACACGGTGAACGGCGGCAAGCCGCAGACGCGCGCGATGGCGTGGTCGGGCAACAGCCTGTGTCGCGGCGTGATTCCGGCGCAGCCGCCGTGCGCGACGGTGCGCTACTTCGTGCGCGCGGTCGATGCGTCGAACAATGTCGCGAACAGCCCCGAGAAGCTGTTCGTGACGGGCGGTTCGTGCGGCATCCCCGGCGACCTCGATGGAAACGGCGTGGTCGACGGCGCGGATCTCGCGACGCTGCTGAACTCGTGGGGCCAGGGCGGGCCCGCCGATCTCAACGGAGACGGCACCGTCGACGCGGCGGACATGGCGGTGCTGCTGAACAACTTTGGTTGAGCGCTTTCGGATTCTCTCACGGAGGCACGGAGGAGGAGAAGGCGTGACTTGTCGCCGACTTCTCAGGAGTTGGCTGGGGCTCGAGAGAACGAACAGAATTGAAGGGGAGGCATGGATGCAGGGAACAATTCGTTTCTTGAGAGGCTTCGTTCCTGCGCGGCATCTTGCGGAGAAGGCTTGACCTCTGTGCCTCCGTGCCTCCGTGAGAAATTCCCCTGACGAATCGCTCGCTCGGCGCAAGTTGTCGGTCGACACGCGGGTGCTATCCTGCGCCGCGTGACGACTTCACCATTCTCGCTTGAGGGCAGGACCGCCATCGTGTGCGGCGCCACGCAGGGCATCGGGCGCGCCGCGGCGCTCGAGTTCGCACGCGCGGGCGCGCGCGTCGTGCTTGTCGGCCGCAACGAGGACGGGCTCGCGAAGGTGCTTGATGAGCTGAAGGCGGTCTCGGCCGCCGCACACGAGACGGTCAAGGCCGACTTCAGCGACCTTGCGGGCACAGAGAGGATCGCGCACGAGACGGCGCGTCGGCTCGGCGCCGTGCACATCCTCGTGAACAACACGGGTGGGCCGGCGGCCGGCATGGCGATCGAGGCGAAGCCGCAGGACTATCTCGCCGCGATGTCGATGCATCTCGGCTGCGCGCAGGCGTGGACGCAGGCGTGCGCGCCGCTCATGCGCGAGGCCGGCTACGGCCGCATCATCAACATCACGAGCACATCGGTCTTCACGCCGATCAAGGGCCTCGGCGTGTCGAACACCGTGCGCGCTGCGATGGCGAACTGGACGAAGACGCTCGCGAGCGAGCTCGGGCGGTTCGGGATCACCGTGAACAATGTGATGCCCGGCTTCACGAAGACCGCGCGGCTCGAGGCGCTCTTCAAGGGCAAGGCTTCGCGCGGCGGCGTGAGCGTCGACGAGGTCGAGCGCGATGCGATCGCGACGATTCCCGCGGGTCGCCTCGGCGATGCGCGCGAACTGGCGCTTGCGGTCGTGTTCCTCGCGTCGCCCGCGGCGAGCTATGTGAACGGCGTGAATCTTCCGGTCGACGGCGGGCGCCTCGCGGCGCAGTGAGGTCTGGTCCATGCGTGAAGTCGATCATTTCATCGGAGGTTCGTTCGTTCCCGCTGCGTCGGGGGCGCGGATCGCACGCGAGAACCCGGCGACCGGCGAGCCGCTGCGCGCGATCGCGCGCGGCGACGCTGCGGATGTCGCGCGCGCGGCCGACGCCGCGACGCGCGCGTTCGCGGTGTGGGGACGCACGCCGGCGGCGGAGCGTTCGCGCGTGCTGCTGGCGATCGCCGCCGGAATCGACGCGCGGCTCGATGAACTCGCGCGGCTCGAGTGCGAGGACACGGGCAAGCCGCTCGCGCTTGCGCGCTCGCTCGACATTCCGCGCGCGGCCGCGAACTTCCGCTTCTTCGCGACGGCGGTCCTGCACGAATCGAGCGAGAGCTTCGTGACCGAGCGGCCCGCGCGCGCGATCAACTATGTGCTGCGCAAGCCGCTCGGCGTCGTCGGCTGCATCTCGCCGTGGAACCTGCCGCTCTATCTCTTCACCTGGAAGATCGCGCCCGCGCTTGCGGCGGGAAACTGCGTGATCGCGAAGCCGAGCGAGCTGACGCCGACGACGGCGGCGGTGCTTGGCGAGATCGCGCGCGAGGCGGGGCTGCCTGCGGGCGCACTCAACATCGTGCACGGACTCGGGCCCGAGGCTGGGCAGGGGATCGTCGATTGTCCGGCGGTGCGCGCGGTGAGCTTCACGGGCGGCACGGTGACGGGGCGGCGGCTCGCGGCGCGCTGCGGCGAGCGCTTGATTCCCGCGTCGCTCGAGCTTGGCGGCAAGAACGCGGCGGTCGTGTGCGAGGACGCGGATCTCGCGGTCGCGGTGCCTGAGATCACGCGCAGCGCGTTCCTCAACCAGGGCGAGATCTGCCTGTGCTCGTCGCGCATCCTCGTCCATCGCGCGCGCATGAAGGAATTCACCGAGCGTTTCGTCGACGCGGTGCGCGCGATGAATGTGGGCGATCCGCTGTCGCCCGAGACGGACCTCGGTTCGCTCATCTCGAAGGCGCATCGCGAGAAGGTGATCGCGGCGATCGAGCGCGGCGTGGCCGACGGCGGCGTGGTGGCGTGCGGCGGTGCGATTCCGAAGCGGCTGCCCGCGCGCGTCGCGAACGGCGCGTTCCTCGAGCCGACGGTGCTGCTCGGCGTGCCCGTTTCGAGCGCGTGCGTGCAGCAGGAGATCTTCGGCCCGGTCGTGACCGTGCATGGCTTCGACCGGCACCGCGACGCGGTCGAGATGGCGAACGCGACGCGCTACGGCCTTGCGGCGAGCGTGTGGACGCGCGACCTTTCGCGCGCACACCGCATCGCGGCGCGGCTCGACGCGGGCACGGTGTGGGTCAACTGCTGGATGCTGCGCGACCTGCGCGTGCCGTTCGGCGGCGTGAAGGATTCGGGCATCGGCCGCGAGGGCGGGCACGAGGCGCTGAAGTTCTTCAGCGATGTGTCGAATGTGTGCGTTGCGATCGGGGAGGCGCCATGATCGAGGTCCGCGACGCGGGCGAGGCGGATCTCGAGGCGATCCGCGCGATCTACAACGAGTCGATCCCGAAGCGGATCGCGACGGCGGATCTCGAGCCGCAGGGGATCGACGCGCGGCGCGCGTGGTTCGTGAACCGCGACCGCGCGACGCGGCCGGTGCTGGTGGCGGTCGACGCGCAGGGCGTGTGCGCATGGGGCGCGTTCACGAATTTCAAGGACCGCGCGGCGTACGCGCCGACCGCGGAGATCTCGGTGTATGTGGCCGACCGCGCGGCGGGCCGTGGGGTGGGGCGTGCGGTGCTCGATGCGCTGTTGTCGCGTGCGCCGGGGTGCGGGATCGACCGCGTGCTGGCGATCTGTTTCGCGCACAACGAGCCGAGCCTAAGGCTATTCCGCTCGCGCGGGTTCACCGAGTGGGGGGCGTTTCCAGACGCGTGCGTGATGGATGGCGTGCGGCGGAGCGTGGTGATCCTCGGCTGGGCGCGGTAGGTTTGGTGCCTGGCACCTGCCTAGCACCTGCCAGACACGTGACAGGTGCACGCGGCACCTGCGCGGCACCGAGGGATGTGACTCGAGCGCAGGGAAGTCGGCGGGTCCCCCGA
This sequence comes from uncultured bacterium, assembly GCA_903918555.1. Taxonomy (GTDB): domain Bacteria; phylum Planctomycetota; class Phycisphaerae; order Phycisphaerales; family SM1A02; genus QWPT01. Next base: position 13,046 of record CAIXEV010000004.1, read on the forward strand.
GCGGACACGCGGGTGACCGGCAGCTTCCAGGCGAACCGTGCAGGTATCAGGTTGGTGTCAGGCAGGTGCCAGGCACCACCGCGATCGCCTTCACCTCGACCGCGATCGGCGTCGGCAGGCTCGTGATCCCCAGCGTCGTGCGCGTCGGGTTCGGGTTGCCTTCGCCCGCGAAGTACTCGGCGTACACGCGGTTGTAGGTCGGAAAGTCGTTCTTCATGTCGGTGAGGAACACCGTCACATCGACGAGGTTCGCCCACGGCACGCCCGCGTCCTCGAGCACCGCCCGCACATTGTCGAAGCACGAGCGGCACTGCGCCTCGATGTCCTTCGCGACGATGCGTCCGTCAGAACCGAGCGTGACGCCCGGGATCTCCTTCGAGCCCTTCTTGCGCGGGCCGACGCCCGAGAGAAACAGCAGGTTCCCGACGCGCTTAGCGTGCGGATAGGCGCCGACGGGTTCGGGCGCGCGCGATGACACGATGTCGCTCATGCGAGGGAGCGTAGCACGGCGCGCACGGGGCTTGCGTCGAAGCCGACGAGCGGCAACGGCAGCGCGATCAGCTCATATTCGCCGGGCGCGACACTCGCGAGCCGCAGGCCTTCGAGGATCGACACGCCGCGCGCGAGAAACCGCTTGTGCGCGGGGAGATCCTTCGATTCCTGCACATCGACGCTCGGCGTGTCGACGCCGACGAGCGTGACGCCGCGGTCGGCGAGCGCATCGACGAGCGCCGGGTCAAGTCCCGCGAAGTCGGTGTTCCAGTTGGTGAAGTCGGGGAAGGTGCCCGTGTGGATGAGGACGCGCGGGTGGCGGATCGCGGCGAGATCGCAGTCGAGGTCCGCCGCGCCCACCCGCATGCCACCCGCGCGGCGCTCGGCGCGCGCACGCACGACATGGCAGGCGCCGAGGTAGCGCTCGAGCGGGAAGGCGTCGATACCCGCATCTCCGCCACCGTAGTGGTTGACGCCGTCGGCGTGCGCGCCGAGGTGCACGGTCGCGCGCAGGGTCGAGAGCGTGACGCTCGCGCCGCCCTCGATCGTGCAGAGGACCTCGCGCGAGAGCGGCGTGTCGCCCGGCCACACGGCGATGTCGGGCGTGAGCGCGGGGGAGATGTCGATGATGGGGCCGCGTGCGGTCATGAAAGTCGTCAATCCTGCGGCGTTCGACGCAGCTCTTCCTCGACGCGGTCGGCGCGGTCGCTCGCGACGAGAGCCGGCAACGCCGCGAGAAGGGCGATCACGACCGCAATGATCACCGTCGCGAGAAGTCCGTAGTGGATCTGCGGCATCGGTCCCGCCGGTCCAACAAGCCACGCGAATTGGTCGAAGAGCGCGCGCGTCTCGTCGGTGGGCGGACTGCCTTGGCCCCAGGTGTGCACGCCCTTCGCAGCGGCGCCGCGCGCAAGCCAGCCGACTGCAAGACCGCCCTGCGCGATCGCGCCGATCGCGCTGCCGCCGTTTGCGAGCAATCCGATGGCCATGCCGCCGACGGCGCTTCCGAGCCACGCGACAGCGCCTCCGCCGAACGCAGCGAAGGTGCCGAGCGAAAGTCCGCCGAAGGTGACGCCGCCGATCGACATGCCGCCGAACGCCACGAGGCCGCGCGCGAAGCCGCCGAACGCGAACACTCCCGTCGCGATGTCGCCGAACGCAAAGTAGCCCTTCGCGTGCCCGAGCTTGCCCTTCTCATCGGGCCCGTAGGCGATCGCGACGAGCGGCATGCCGAAGATGCGGCGCTTCGAGGTGTAGCGGCGTGTCGGGCGTCCGCCCATGCGTCCGCCCGCGCCGAGCGTCGCGCGCGTGAGCACCTCGACGAGCGGGCGCCCGCATTCGGGGCAGGCGTTCGCGGCGGTCGCGCCCGTAAGGTCATGTCCGCACGCCGCGCAGTAGGGCTTCGGAAGTTCGGTCGCGTGCTGGTTGCTCATGTGGTGGCACCGCTACGCATAAGCAGGATCGTCGCGATCGCCGCCGCGGTGGTGACGAGCGTTCCCGCTGCGCCCACGATCCAGCGGACCGCACGGTCGTTCGCCGCACCGCGCGCCTTCGCCTCGCTGTACGGCACGGTCGAGAAGCTGACGAGGTCGTAGAGCGGCACGAAGGTCGCCGGCATGATGCGGTTGAGCGCGTGCTCGATCTTCTTCGTCCACTTGAAGCTGGCGCGGCCGGTGAGGTCGCGCATCTCGATGAAGTTGCGCAGCGCCATGTCGGCGATCGCGTTCGCGTTGGCGATGCGCGCGGCTTCGTAGGTCTTCAGCGCGTCGTCGACCGTCGCGCTCGAGGCGAGCGCGTCGACGAGCGCCTCGCAGTCCTCGAAGCTCGCGTTCGCGCCCTGGCCGTAGAACGGCACGATCGCGTGCGCGGCGTCGCCGAGGAGCGTCACGCGACCGCGGGTCCAGGGGCTGCAGCGCACCGTCACCATCACGCCGACGGGGTTCTTCGCGAAATCCTCGGCAAGCGTCGGCATGAGCGGCACGGCGTCGGGGTACACCGCGCGGAAATGCGCGAGCGCGTCGGCTCCGGTCTTCACGGCCGCGAAGCTCGAGCCCGCGCCGTCGTGGCGCCAGAAGAGCGTGCAGGTGAACGAGCCGTCCGGGTTCGGCAGCGCGATCATCATGCTCTCGCCGCGCGGCCAGATGTGGAGCGCGTTCGGCTCCATGGCGAACGGCGCGTGCGGGCCGCTCGCGACGGGCGGGATGTGGAGCTCCTTGTAGCCGTGGCCGAGGAAGTCCTGCGAGTAGTTGAAGCGCTCGGTCTTCTGCAGGGCGCCGCGCACGGCGGAGTACGCGCCGTCGGCGCCGACGACGAGGTCGGCGGTCGCGGTGCGCGAGGCGCCCGTCGCGTCGTTGACGAAGGTGACCTCGCCCTTCGCAAAGTCGACCGAGGCACAGCGCTCGTCGAAGCGGACGGTGACATTCGCCTCGGCCGCTGCTGCGTCGAGCAGCGCGAGGTTGAGCGCGCTCCGCGAGACGGAGTTGATCGCGCGCGTCGGATCGGCGGAGTAGGGCTGGTAGCCCGCAGCGCCCTCGACCGGGTGGACCATGCGGCCGCCCATGCGGATCGCGTCCTTCATGACGGCGTCTTCGAGGCCGGCGCGGCGGAGGGCCTTGATGCCGCGGGCGCTGATCGCGAGGTTGATCGAACGACCGGCGGCGAATCGGCGCGCGCGGGGGTCGCTGCGGCGCTCGACGAGTTCGACGGTCCACCCCGCGCGGGCGAGGTAGACGGCGAGGAGGCTGCCGGCGAGGCCGGCACCGACGATGAGAGCACGGCCTGGGGACACGGACGCATGGTAAAGACTGGCCGAGAAACGGTGCCTGGCGAGAAACGGTGCCTGGAGCGTGCCGTCTGGTGTCTGGCACCTCCTGGCACGTGCCGGGCACCAAGAGTCACACATGTTTATGCGCGGGGCTCCTGGCACGTGCCGTTTGGTCCCTGGCACCTCGTGGCACGTGCCGGGCACCGTTTCTGTGGCACGTGCCGGGCACCGTTTCTGGGGCACCGTTTCTGAATCCGCTAGCCTTCGCGCATGGCCACGCTCACCGCAGCCGACCTCTCCCACGACCGCGACTTCGCCCGCGCCCTTGACGCGCAGGACGACCTGGCCGCCTTCCGCACCCGCTTCGCGCTGCCCCTCAAGCGCCCGGACGACATCTACTTCGTCGGCAACTCCCTCGGCCCCATGCCGCTCGCCGCCCGCGACCTCGTCACCGACGAACTCGACGACTGGGCGCGCCTCGGCGTCGCCGGCCATCTCGGCGCCCGCCGCCCTTGGTACAGCTACCACGAGCAGCTCCGCGGCCCGCTCGCGCGCCTCGTCGGCGCGCTCGAGCACGAGGTCGTCGCGATGAACTCGCTCACCGCGAACCTCCACTTCCTTCTGACGACCTTCTACCGCCCCGATGCCGACGGCCACGGCCGCCGCACGAAGCTCCTCATCGAGAAGGGCGCCTTCCCGAGCGACACCTACGCCGTCATGACCCATGTCGCCGCGCGCGGGCTCGACGCGAACGCCGAAGTCGTCGAGATCGCGCCGCGCGCCGGCGAATGGACGCTCCGCGAGGAGGACATCGAGCGCACCATCGCCGACCTCGGCGACACGCTCGCGCTCGCGCTCTTGCCCGGCGTCCAGTACCGCACCGGCCAGGCGCTCGACCTCGCGCGCCTCACGCGCGCGGCGCACGCGGTCGGCGCGCGCTGCGGCTGGGACCTCGCGCACGCCGCAGGAAACCTCGCGCTTTCGCTGCACGACTCGAACGCCGACTTCGCCGCGTGGTGCTCGTACAAGTACCTGAACTCCGGCCCCGGCGCGGTCGCGGGCGCATTCATCCACGAGCGCCATGTGCGCGACACCACGCTGCCGCGCCACGCGGGCTGGTGGGGCAACGACCCGAAGACGCGCTTCCGCATGGAGGACCGCTTCGTGCCGACGCAGCACGCCGACGCGTGGAGCCTGTCGAACCCGCCGATCCTCGCCGCCGCGCCGCTCATCGCGAGCCTCGCCGAGTTCGACGCGGCGGGCATCGCGCGCCTGCGCGCGAAGAGCACGCTGATGACCGCGCTCCTCGAGTTCCGCCTGCGCGGGATCGAAGGCCAGAAGACGGAGCTCCAGAAGCCAGAAGGACTCGAGATCATCACGCCGCACGCGTCGCACGCGCGCGGCGCGCAGCTGTCGCTGTTGATCGCGAAGGACTCGCAGGCGCGCTACGAGGCGTTCAAGGCCGCAGGCCTCGCCTGCGATCACCGCGAATCCGGCCGCGGAATCGCCGGCGAAGGCATCATCCGCCTCGCGCCCGCGCCGCTCTTCAACACCTTCGACGAAGTGTGGCGCGCGGCCGAGATCGTGCGGAACGCCATGCGCGCGTAGCGGCCACGGCGCTCAAAGACCGAGGAACTCGGCCGCCGTCCCGCCAAGCATGCGCGCGCGGTCGACCGCGGAGATGTCGTCCATCGAGCGGATGAGCGACCCCGGCACATGCTCGCCGAGCGGGAACGGATAGTCGCTCCCGAGCGCGAGGCGCGACGCGCCGACCGCGTCGATGAGAAACCGCAGCGCCTGCGGGTCGTGCACGAGCGTGTCGAAGTAGAAGCGCCGCATCTGCTCGCGCGGGTCGGCCGCGCAGTCGACCGCGCAGAGATCGGGCCGCTCGCGGAAACCGTGCTCGATGCGGCCGATCGTGAACGCAAGGCTGCCGCCGCCATGCGCGAGGCAGACCTTCAGCGACGGAAGCCGCGCGAGGACGCCGCCGAACATCAGCGAGCACGCGGCACGCGCCGTCTCGGCCGGCATGCCGACGAGCCACGGCAGCCAGTACCTCTGCATCGCGCCTTGGCCCATCATGTTCCACGGATGGACGAA
>CAIXEV010000005.1 GCA_903918555.1 uncultured bacterium
AGAACCTCCTCGACGCGCCGCTGAAGTCGCCCGCTACGGAGCGACGGCAGGAATTCAGGCGCCGCGGATTCAGGCGCAAGCACGGCTACAAATCCGAACAATCGGTACCAGCCGATCCACTCGTAGAGCGCCGCAACTCCGCCGCGATGCAAAGTCACCTTGATCGGTGTGTCGCGTAGCTCGGCATCGTTGGCCACGGCCTCGCTGGCAAGCCTCGCGAGTCGCCGATCTTGCACGCGGTGCAAGAAGATCTCCGGAACTCTCCAGCCGATGAAGCCCGCAAAGGCGACTTGCACAGCCGCACCGGCGCTTGCGGCTGATTCGGGGACGATGCAGCACGCACTTGCGACCGCCGCGCAGGCGAGGCTCGATAGCGCCGGTGCGAGGATGGACCACCGCGGCAGCGGCGCATAGGAAGTCGTATCGTTCCCGGCGGTCATGGGGCGCAGGCGAAAGCCTTGAAGCCATCCCGCGTGGATCTGCTCAAACTCGCTGGCAGCGGAATGGAGGACGCAGTTTAGCGGTGGACGACGGGCTGCGTGGAGGCCTCTCATCCCGCGGAGGGGTACGGGGCGAGCTCCTGGTACCCGCTCGTGCCCGCGAGCAACCCGTCACGGTTTCCGCTGCACTGGTTGTTCGGTTCCCCGCCACATCTACCCCACATCGCCAAGTCCGAGCGCCTCGCCGTAGGTCGACAGCACCTTGCGGCGGATCAGGCGTTCGTCGTCGGCGGCGAGCAGCGGGCTGCGCGCGATCCAGTCGGTCGCGTCGCGGCGGGCGCGCTCGAGGAGGCCGAGGTCGCGCGCGAGGTCGGCGACCTTGAAGGGCGGCAGGCCGCTCTGGCGCGCGCCGAAGAGTTCGCCGGGGCCGCGGATCGCGAGGTCGAGCTCGCTGATCTTGAAGCCGTCGTCGGTCGACTTGATCGCCTCGAGCCGCGCGCGGCCGTCGTCGGTGATCGGGTCGGCGACCAGGACGCACACGCCGCCCTTCGGCCCGCGGCCGACACGACCGCGCAGCTGGTGGAGCTGCGCGAGGCCGAAGCGGTCCGCGTGCTCGATCACCATCACCGTCGCGTTCGGGACATCGACGCCGACCTCGATCACGACCGTCGCGACGAGCGCGTCGACCTCGCCCGCGCGGAAGCGGTCCATGATCGCGTCGCGTTCGTCGGACTTCATGCGGCCGTGCATGCCCGCGAGGCGCTTGCCCGCGAGCGGCCCTCGCTCGAGCGTCGCAAGGTGGCCCGCGACATCCTTGAGCCCGAGGTCGGACTCCTCGACCGCCGGCACGACGATGAACGCCTGCTCGCCGCGGTCGACGCGTTCGCGCACGAAGGCGTACGCGTCGCTTGCGCGCGATTCAGGCAGCACGCGCGTGTGCACCGGCGAACGATCCTTCGGCCGATGCCGGATCGTCGAGACATCGAGGTCGCCGTACACCGTGAGCGACAGCGTGCGTGGAATCGGCGTCGCCGTCATCACCAGCATGTGCGGCGTCTGCCCGGCAGGCGCCTTGCCGCGCAGCTCGGCGCGCTGCGCCACGCCGAAGCGGTGCTGTTCGTCGACGACCGCGAGCGCAAGCGCGTTGAAACGCACATCGCCCGTGAGCAGCGCGTGCGTGCCGATCGCGATGTCGAC
>CAIXEV010000006.1 GCA_903918555.1 uncultured bacterium
GATCGCGATCGCCGGCGGCTCGACCGTCGAGGTCGCGCCCGCCCTCAAGGCGCGCGCCGACACGGCTGGCCGTGCGCTTGCGGCGCGCGGTGCGCTCGTGCAGCCGCTGGCGCTCGAGAGCGCGCTCGTCGATGTCAACGCGAGCCGGGCTGAGCCGACGATCGGCGATGCCGAGGCCGGACTGCTCGCGGATCTCGGGCCGGTGGTCGCGAACCTCAACCTCTCGAAGTCGGCGATCACCGACGCGGGACTGGCGAAGGTCGGGCCGATGATGCATCTCGAGCGGCTGCGCGTCGACCAGACCGCGGTCGGCGACGCGGGTCTCGCGGCGCTTGGCACGCTGCCGCGGCTCGAGTCGATCAACCTCGTCGGCAGCAAGGTGACGGCCGCGAGCATCTCGTGGCTGCGCGGGCAGCCCGCGCTGCGCCGCGTGTATGTCTGGCAGACCGCCCTCGACAATCCCGATGCGATCAAGCAGCTGACCGAGGGCGGCAAGCTCGAGGTGATTGGAGCGGATCTTCCCCTCGCGCAGCCGACGACGCCGCCGATGCCGGAGGATGCGAAGCCTGCGGATGCGAAGCCCGCGGATGCGAATCCCGCCGACCCGAAGTCTGAAGAGAAGAAGGGCTGAGGCTTCCCGCTCGCGGCGAGAGGCGCGAGGCGTTACGCTCCGCGCATGCTTCACAACCAGCGTTCCGCAGAGTCTCGTCGCGCCTTCATCCGCACCGCAGCGGGGATCGCCGCCGTCGCGCCATTCTCGAATGCCTTCGCATCCGCGCTTCTCGCGGGCGACATCGTCACTGGCGCGGGCGACTTCAAGTACCGCGTCGAGCACGACTGGCTGACGCCGCCCGAGGGGCTCGCCTGGGGCGACACGCATGGCGTCGCGCAGGACAAGGCGGGGAACATCTACATCTCGCACACCGTCGGTGGCGAGGCGAAGAAGGACGATGCCGTCTATGTGTTCACGAAGGACGGCAAGTTTGTCCGCTCGATGATGCCCCAGATGAAGGGCGGCGGCCACGGACTTGATGTCCGCGACGAGGCGGGCGTCGAGTATCTCTATCACTGTGATGTGAACCGTCGGCGCGTCCTCAAGACGAAGCTCGACGGCACGGTCGTGTGGGAGAAGGGTGCGCCGGTCGAAGCCGAGTTCGCGGGAGCGAAGGTCTACGGCAACGAGAACGACTGGAACCCGACGAATGTCGCGTTCCACCCGAACGGCGATCTGTTCGTGGGCGACGGCTACGGCAAGAGCTTCGTGCACATCTTCTCGAAGGACGGCGCGTACAAGGCGACGATCGCAGGCCCGGGCTCCGGCGAAGGCCAGGTGTCGGGCCCGCACGGACTGTGGTGGGACGACCGCATCGGCACGCTCGCGGTCGCGGACCGCTCGAACAACCGTATCCAGTACTTCGCAGAGGCCGGGACGGGAGCGCCGTGGAAGCATGTGTCGTTCGTCAAGGACGCGATGCGCCAGCCGTGCCACTTCAAGACGCGCGGCGATGTGCTGCTGGTGCCCGATCTCTCGAGCGCGGTCGAGCTTCTCGGCAAGGACAACAAGGCGGTCGCCGTGCTCGGCGACGGCCACCCGACGAACCTCCGCGGCGCGGCGCGCAAGGACTTCATCCCAGGCAAGTTCGTCCACCCGCACTCGGCGACCTTCCTCGCCGACGGCTCGATCCTGGTGGTCGAATGGGTGCCGATCGGTAGGGTGACGAAGCTCACGCGAATCTGACCTCGGCCCTCACGGCTCCCGAAAGGGGCTGGCGGGAGCCGGTTCGTCGAGTCGCCGAGGCGCGGTGCACGGCACGTGCCATGCAGTGCC
>CAIXEV010000007.1 GCA_903918555.1 uncultured bacterium
TGCGCCGTTCGACAAGCTCGTCGAGCCCGACGACGCGAGCCGCGACGGGGTGGCGCGGCTCGCGACGGGGGCGCTGCGCGCGGGGCTCGGCGTGTGGGTGATCGTCAACAACAAGGCCGAGGGCTCGAGCCCGCTGTCGGTGGAACGGCTGGCGCGCAGGATCGTCGAGACCTAATCTCGCCCGAAGAACGCGCGCATCCGCTCCCCGACTTCCGTCGGCTTGTCGTAGAGCAGCACATGTCCTGCGCCGTCGAGGACCTCGCCTTCCATCGACGGGAGGCCCTTGCGCCAGACCTCGATCATCGACGGATCCGTCAGCTGATCGAGTGATCCGTAGAGGACGAGCGCGGGCGCCTTGATCGACGGCAGCATCGGCTCGACGCCGCGCACGAGGAACTGCCGCAGGTCCTCGACGATCCGCAGGAACGCCGCGCGGCGCTCGACGGCGAGCGCGACGAACCGCTCGCGCACAGGCGCCGGAATCGGCGGCGGATTCGGGAAGTTGAGCCGCAGCACCTCGCCGAAGCTCGCGTCGTCCTTGATGTCGAGCGGCAGTTCGCCCGCCGCGACGCGCGCCATGAAGTCGTTCTGGTTCGGCGCGACCACGCCCGCGGGCGACAGGAGCACGATGCGGCGCACCGAATCGGGATAGGTCGCCGCATACGCCGCGGCGAACGCGCCGCCCATCGAGGTGCCGACGACATCGACCTGGCCAAGCCCCTCGTGGGCGCGGAATCGCTCGATCGCGTCGATGTAGAGCCGCCAGTCGTGCGGCATGTCGCCGTGCATCGGGTGGTCGCCGAATCCCGGCAGATCAGGGATGACCACGCGATGCGACGCTGCGAGGATCGGCGCGACCTCCATCATCGCCTCGGCGGTCGTGCCGAGCCCGTGCAGCACGAGGCAGGTGCGCTTGGGCGCGCCATCGGCCGAATCGCGGCCCGCGGCGCGCGTATCAAGCACGCGCCAACGGATCCGATCGATCTCGACGAACCGCTCCGCCACGCCGGAACGCGCGTGCCCGGCCGCCATCGCGAGGTCGAACGCGCGGACGGGGTCGTTCCACAGCCACACGGCGGCGGCGGCGCCTGCGACCGCGAGGACGGCGACTGCCGCGAGAACGACGCGAAGGAAGCGTTTCACTCGATCAAGCGTAGCCGTCCGTACCGCGCGCCGCCATCGACATTACGATGCGTCGATGACGACCATGCCGTCCACCGGTTCGGACCCGCAAGCCCTCGCCTTCCGCGAGACCTTCGAGCGCACGCGCGCCGAGATCGCCAAGGCGGTCGTCGGCCACCAGGAGATCGTCGACGGCGTCCTCATCTGCCTCTTCGCGGGCGGCCACTGCCTGCTCGAAGGCGTGCCGGGGCTCGGCAAGACGCTCCTCATCCGCTCGCTGTCGCAGGCGCTGCACCTCAAGTTCAGCCGCATCCAGTTCACGCCCGACCTCATGCCCGCCGATGTGACGGGCACCACGATCGTCGTCGAGACGGAGAACGGCCGCGACTTCCAGTTCCGCAAGGGACCGATCTTCGCGCAGATCGTGCTCGCCGACGAGATCAACCGCGCGACGCCGAAGACGCAGTCGTCGATGCTCGAGGCGATGCAGGAGCGCAGCGTCACCGTCGGCGGCAACTCGCATGAGCTCGAGAAGCCGTTCTTCGTGATGGCGACGCAGAACCCGATCGAGCAGGAGGGAACCTATCCCCTGCCCGAGGCGCAGCTCGACCGCTTCTTCTTCAAGCTCGTCGTCGGCTACTCGACGCGCGAGGAGCTCTCGACGATCCTCGACCGCACCACGACCGGCGAATCGCCGAAGATCGAGCGCGTGCTCGACGCGCAGGGCATCATCGCCGCGCAGAAGCTCGTGCGCAGCGTCGGCGTCGCGCCGCATGTCCAGGACTACGCGGTGCGCCTCGTGCTCGCCACGCATCCGGGCGGCCAGTTCGCGACGCCGATGGCGAACCAGTTCCTGCGCTTCGGCGCAAGCCCGCGCGCGGCGCAGACGCTGATCCTCGGCGCCAAGGTGAAGGCGCTGCTCGCCGGCCGCACCGCGGTCGCGTTCGACGACATCAAGGCGGTCGCGCTGCCCGCGCTGCGCCACCGCATCCTGCTCAACTTCGAGGCGGAGGCCGAAGGCCGCACCACCGACGAGATCGTGCAGAACATCGTCGACACCCTTGTCCTTGACGCCCGCTGACGCGCGGCACGACCTCCAACTGAACCGACCCCCATGAAGACGATCGCAGCATCGACCGTGCTCGCCCTTTCGGCGACCTCCTTCGCGCAGACCACCGCCGCTCCCGAGTCAGCGCCCAACGGCGCCGCGGTCGACTCGGCCGTCGCAGCGAAGGACGACCTGAAGTACATGCTCGCGGGCGGCTACGCGCACTTCTTCGACACCGACTTCGACACGGGCGGCGGCGGCGTGGCGGTGAACCGCGGCTTCGGCGCGTTCTCGGTGAAGGGCGCGCCGAAGGACGAGTACGAGTGGGGCTTCGCCATGAGCTGGGAAGGCTCGTGGTACTCGTTCCAGTCGGGCGGCACGCTCGCGACCATCGCGGGCGGCACGCCGTGGGGCGCGGTCCAGTCGCTCAACCTCGCGCCGAGCGCGACCTTCAAGTTCGGCGAGCAATGGCGCGTGACGACCGCGCTGATCCTCGGCCTCGCGGGCGAGAACAGCGCCGATGCGTGGGACAGCGCGACGATCGGCGGCGTGGTCGCCGCGTCGTACGCGTTCTCGAAGGACTTCGTGCTCGGCGCAGGCGTGCTCGCCGCGACGCGCATCGAGGACGATGCGCTCGTCATTCCGCAGATCATCGTCGACTGGAAGCCGTGCAAGGAGTTCCGCCTGACGAACATGGCGGGGCCCGAGGCGTATCCGGGCGGCGCGGGCCTCGAGGCGATCTGGCTGATGAGCGACGAGTACGAGCTCGCGCTCGGCGGCCGCTACACCTACCGCCGCTTCCGGCTCGACGACGACGGCGCGCCGGCGCGCGCGGGCGGCGTGGGCACCGACCAGGGCCTGCCGATCTGGATCCGCGCCACGATGCGCGCGAAGTGCGGCGCGCGGCTCGATCTCGTCGGCGGCATCCAGGTCGCGAGCGAGATGCAGCTTGACGACGCGGCGGGCAACGAGCTCGCGAGCGTCGATGTCGAGCCGAATCCGTTCCTCGGCGTCTTCGCGAGCTGGCGGTTCTGAATGGCGCCGAACGCCCCTGCACCCAGGACGGCGCAGCGTCCCGTCGCGCTCGTCACCGGCGCGTCCGCCGGCATCGGGCGCGATTTCGCGCTGGCGCTCGCTGCGCGCGGATACGACCTCGCCGTGACCGCGCGGCGCGTCGACCGCCTGCAGACGCTCGCCGATGAAGCGCGCGGGCAGCACGGCGCGGCCACGCTCGTCGTCGCGGCGGATCTCGCCGAACCGGACGCGCCCAAGGCCATCGTCGACGCGGTGCGCGGCGCGGGGCTTGACATCTCGTATCTCGTGAACAACGCCGGTTACGGCATTCGCGAGCCATTCCTCGACGGACCGTGGGATTCGCACGCGCGCTTCCTGCGCGTGATGGTCGACTCGTGGCTCGAGCTCACGCACCTCCTCGCGCCGGCGATGGTCGCGCGCGGACACGGGCGCATCGTGAATGTGTCGAGCCTCGCGTCGCTCGGTCCAGAGCCGCCGGGCACGCTGTATCCCGCGGTGAAATGCCTGATGACGAGCGCAAGCCGCTCGCTGCGGCTCTCGCTTCTCGGGACGGGCGTCCACTGCACCGCGCTTTGCCCGGGCTTCACCTACACGGAGTTCCACGATGTGCTCGGCGTGCGTGCGACGATGAACAAATTGCCGCGCCTGATGTGGCAGTCGTCGCCCGCGGTCGTCGCAGCGGGAATCGCGGGCGCCGAGCGCAACAAGGCCGTCGTCGTTCCCGGCGCGTTCAACAAGTTCGCTGCGTTCGCCTGCCGCGTGATTCCCTACGCGGTCACGCATCGGCTGACGCCGAAGGCGATCCTCGAGGAGAGTTCTGGCGCGACGGGCCCTGCCCCGCGGCGGAATGGATGAGCACATGTCGCTGATCTGCTGCCCGATCGCCGTCGAAAGCGCCGCCGAGATCCCGCTTGCGGTCGAACGCGCCGCGCGCGCGCGCATCCTCGGCGCACGCATGATCGAGTGGCGCTGCGACGGCCTCGCGTCGCGCGAGGGCGCGGGCGCGGCCGACGCGATCGCGCGGCTCGTGCGCGAGTCGCCGCTGCCGTCGATCGTCACGGTGCGCTCGTCCGACGAGGGCGGAACCTCGACGCTCGCAGAGTCCGAGCGTCTCGCGCTTCTCGCGCGCGTGGCGAAGGCCGCCGATGCGCCGCGCATGATCGATGTCGAGCACGCGGCGCTTGCCGCGGACCTGCCGCGCGCGCTCCTCGCCGCAGCGCTTGCGCCGCGCGGAGACGATGCCGATGCGCCCGCGGCGACGAAGCTCGTCGCGAGCGCGCACGACTTCACGGGGCGGCCGATCGATCTTCTCCGTCGCGTCGCCGCGATGCAGGACGATCCGCTCGTCTCGATCGTGAAGCTCGCATGGATGGCGCGCAGCATCCGCGACAACCTCGAGGCGTTCGATCTCCTCGCGACGCGCACGAAGCCGACGATCGCGCTGCTGATGGGCGAATTCGGGCTGATGAGCCGCGTGCTTGCGCCGAAATTCGGCGGGTTCCTCACCTTCGCGTCGGACGCGGAGGGTTCGGGCACCGCGCCGGGGCAACCGACCGCCCGCGAGCTGCGCGACCTCTACCGCTTCGGCGCGATCGGTCCCGCGACGCGCGTCTTCGGCGTCGTCGGCTGGCCCGTGGCGCATTCGCGCTCGCCCGCGTTTCATAACGCGCGCTTCGCCGAGCATGGCTACGACGGCGTGTACCTGCCGCTGCCGGTGCCGGGCGAGTGGGAGCA
>CAIXEV010000008.1 GCA_903918555.1 uncultured bacterium
GAACCGCGCGCGGCGCGAGCACGCGATCTACGCCGTCACCTGGCGCGACACGGGCATCGACTTCCCGATGGTGTTCGACCCGACGCGGCCGCGCGCGCGCGCGGTCGATGTCACCGATCGCTACACGGCGAAGCACTCCTCGCTTCCCGCCGGGACCGCGCTCGCTCGCGTCGTCGTGCGCGACCCCTTGACCTGGCAGCGCGTTCGCGCGGAGGTCGAGGTGATCGATGACGACGGCTCAGTTGTCGCACAAGGGCTCACCAACGACGAGACGCGCGACCTCAACGACCACCTCGAGCTCGCCGTGCCCGCGGGGAGGCAGCTCGGCTACCGGATCAAGGGGCTCAATCGGCTGCGATACGCCATCGCTCAAGACACGGTGCGCACGGTGGAGCTGGAGTTCGTGGCTGTCGCGCAGGGCGGCCTGCTGGCCAAGAGCGAGGCGGAGAGCCTGCGATCTCGCCTCTGGCAGGGCCACGCCTGGAAGCTGCGGAGGGAAGCCAGGGCCGAGTTCGACTCGAAGGTGCTCGTCGCCGACGACGGCACCAAGATGCCGTTCTGGTACGCCGTCTACGGCGACGCGCCCGCGGGTGGCCGCAGCCTCTACATCTCGATGCACGGCGGCGGCGGCGCGCCCAAAGAGGTCAACGACAAGCAGTGGGACAACCAGAAGAAGCTCTACAAGCCCGAGGAAGGCGTTTATGTCGCGCCGCGTGCGCCCACCGACACCTGGAACCTCTGGCACCAGGGCCACATCGACGAGCTGTTTGCCGAGCTGATCCGCGACATGGTGCTGTTCGAGGGCGTGAATCCCGACCGCGTCTACCTGATGGGCTACAGCGCCGGCGGCGACGGCGTCTACCAGCTCGCCCCGCGCATGGCCGACCGCTTCGCGGCCGCGGCGATGATGGCGGGCCACCCGAACGAGACGAAGCCCGACGGCCTGCGCAACCTGCCGTTTGCGCTCTACATGGGCGGCAAGGACGCTGCGTTCAACCGCAACCAGATCGCGCGCGACTGGAAGGTCGCGCTTGCGGACCTCGCCGCGAAGGATCCCGGCGGCTATCCGCACGAGGTCGCGATCTTCGAGGAGAACGGCCATTGGATGGACCGCAAGGACGCCGTCGCCGTGCCGTGGATGGCGAAGCAGACGCGAAACCTCCGACCCGAGAAGATCGTGTGGCTCCAGGACGATGTGACGAGCCCCCGCTTCTACTGGCTCGCGAATCCCGAGCCGAAGCCGGGACAGCGCGTCGTGGCGCGCCGCAGCGGCCAGACGATCGACATCGACGAGGCGACCGGCGTGTCGCGGCTCCTCATCCGTCTCGATGACTCGATGGCGGACCTCGACAAGCCCGTGACGGTCCGCGTGGCAGGCAAGGTCGCCTTCGAGGGCATCGCGCAGCGGTCGTTCGAGACGATCCGTCGAACGCTCGACGAGCGGGGCGATCCGAGCGGTGCCTTCTTCGCCGAAATCGAAGTCGCGGTCGACACTGAGCCGATGGCGGACTCGAAGCGGTGAGCACCATCGCGTGAGAAGCGTGTCGTGAGCGGCAATTCGTGAGCAGCAATTCGTGAGGAGTCACTCTTGAGGAGCATTTCTTGAACATCCGACTGGTCCTCTCGCGCTGCCTCACGGTCGGTGCCGTCGCGGTCTGCTGTCTCGGCCGCTCGCACTGGCACGCGGAGTCTCCCTTCGCGCTCGCGCTCGAGTCGACCGCGGTCGCGTTCCTGCTCGTCGGCGCGATCGGGCGCATCTGGTGCTCGGTGCACATCGCGGGGCGCAAGAACGCGGAAGTCGTGGCGCACGGCCCCTACTCGGTCTGCCGCAACCCGCTCTACTTCTTCAGCATGTTCGCCTTCATGGGCGCCGGACTCGCGTTCGAGTCGCTGACCGCGTTCGCGATCTTCACCGCGGTCTTCTTCCTCACGCACTGGCCGACGATCCTCCGCGAGGAGAAGTACCTCCGCGGCGTGTTCGGCGCGGATTTCGACGCCTACTGCGCGCGCGTTCCGCGCTTCTTCCCCAAGCTCTCGCTCTACCAGACCCCGTCGACCCTGACCGTCGACACGCATGTCTTCACGAAGTCGCTGCGCGAATCCGGGCTCATCCCGCTTGCGTTCGTCGGAGGACAGGCGGCCGTGCTCGCGCACGAGGCCGGCGTGCTGCCCTCGTTCTTCACGATGTGGTAGCGCCTACTTCTCGGCGGGAGCGGGCTTGGAAGGCGTGGTGTTTGCAGCCTGCGGCTTGGTGGCGGGCTGCGTCTTGATGATCTCGTTGGCGACGCGCTCGGCGGACTCCGTCATCGGACCCTCGAGCAGCCCCGCCGCGCGCGCGGCGTCCATGACTTCCTTCGCCGTGACGCCGGGCTGCTTCGCGAGATAGCCGCTCCACACCATCGCGCTGGTCGACGCGGAACCGCAGTGGACGAGCACGGGCCCGTCGCTCGCGTTCAGGGCCTTCGCGAAGGCCTCGACATCGGCCTGGCCGTAGGTGTCCGGGCGAACCGGAAGCACGATCAGTTCCATGCCGAGCCGCTTTGCGACCACCCGCGGGTCGTAGCCGCGCGCATGCAGCACCTCCTCGGGGGTCTTGAGCGCGATGACGCGCTTCACCCCGCGCGCGGCCATCTGCTTGAGGCCCTCCTCCGTCGGCCAGCCGGCGAGGTAGACATCGCCGGTGGCGAAGATGTTGTTGAACTCGTCCGCGAGCGCCGGATCGGTGACGCGCACGGCGACCGTCTGTCGGCTCGGGGCGTCGCTCTTTGGCGCCGTGGTGCCGATCGGGGTTCCCACCGGTTCGACCAGCCCCGCGGCGGTGCGGGCGCCGCTTGGGCTCCCGCCGGCGGAGTCGCTCGCCCTGCCCGTGGGAGCCGTCGTGCAGCCGGTCAGGCCGCTCGGGCAAAGCGCGAGCAAGCCGACGGCGAGGATCCTGGCCGCGCGAACTCGGCCAGAAGGTGCTCCGGGGAGGCGCGCGACGGTCGCAAGCGATGCAGGGTGGTCCATGTCTCGTCTATCGGCGGTTCGCTCCGCCCTCGTTTCAACGAAGTCTCGAGGCACGCCGCGCTCGCAGGGAATCGACCTACGGAAGTCCCGTGACCGTCATGGTTTGCGTCGATTCTTGAGGGTGCAGCCGCTCATCCGAGCATGGCCATTTCTCACTCAATGTGCCGTTCTTCGCCCTGCAAGCTCGTTTTTATGGTTCTTCGTGGAAAATAAATTTCCGACCCGATTGACCCGATCGGGGGGGTTTCTCCTTGTGGATCCGGATTCCCGATGTAGGTTCCGAGGGTCCCTCTCCCTCGTTCCCCCGAGGGTTTCCGTCCTCGTCTCTGGAGACTTCAGATGCTGCGCACCTCCCTCGCGGCGTGCTTTGTTGGCCTTGCTCTCGCT
Organism: uncultured bacterium; assembly: GCA_903918555.1. GTDB lineage: Bacteria > Planctomycetota > Phycisphaerae > Phycisphaerales > SM1A02 > QWPT01. Next base: position 3,394 of record CAIXEV010000008.1, read on the forward strand.
AGCGCCGCCCACGCCACCCTCACCGACACCATTGCCCAGGTCAACGCGTCCGCCTTTGAGCTCGATGAAGCTGGCTACACGCGCGTTGGCGTCGGCCCGTTCGTCTCGGGTCCGAGCGGCGAGTGCTCCGTCAACGGCTGCTTCGACCTCATCGGCGCCTCTGGCGTGCTCCCGAACAAGGGCTACTTCGAGTTCCAGTTCAACAACTACCAGTACAACCCGGCGTTCTACAGCGGGCTCTTCGCGATCCTGAACATCAACTTCAGCGGCTCGACGATCACCCCGACCAGCTTCATCAACCAGGTCAACGCGCAGACCGGCGTCACCGGCATCACGGCGATGACGACCGCGCAGGCCTCGGACGCGCAGAACACCTCGTTCTTCAACCAGTGGCTGCCTGAGAACCTCGACGCGTCGGTCGTGTTCAAGTGGACCCCGGCGACTCCTCCGAGCTCGCCCGGCCTCTCCCAGATCTTCACCTTCGCGTGGGACCTGAACGACGCGACCGCCTTCAACAACGGTCTCTCGCTCAGCGGAGCCTACGGCGTGCCGGCTCCGGGCGCCATGGCGCTCCTCGGCGTCGCGGGCCTCTTCGCCCGTCGCCGTCGCTAAGCGAACCAGACACGACCTCTCCACGATGCCGACGCCAGCCGTCGGCATCGTGCTTTTTGCATCGCACGGGCTCTGTCGTTGCCGTACCTTGCCGCGCGACGGCGTTCGTCGAGCCTCCCAGAGACCGCTTGCGTGCCCAACACGCCCCTACCAGCCCGCCACGCGCCGCGCCCCGTCTTCGTGATCGGCTGTGGCGCCATCGTGCGCGAGGCGCATCTGCCGGCCTACGCGATGGACGGCGTCCAGGTCGGCGGCTTTTTCGACATCGAGCCGACGCGCGCGCTGGCGCTCGCGAGCGCGACCCACGGCGCCACCGCGCATCCGACGCTCGGCGCGCTGGTCGCCGCCTGCTCCGCCGCCGATGGCGTCTACGACCTCGCGCTGCCGCCGCAGGCTCTGCGCGAGGCGATCGATGCGATTCCCGAGGGCGCGACCGCGCTCCTGCAGAAGCCGTTCGGCCGCGACCTCGACGAAGCGACGGCGCTGCTCGCTGCGATCGAGCGACGCGGAATCCGCGGCTGCGTGAACCTCCAGCTGCGCCACGCGCCCGTGATCACCGCACTGCGGCGGCTGCTCGCGTCCGGCACGCTCGGCGACGCGCTCGATCTCGAGCTGCGCGTCGTCTGCAACATGCCGTGGCAGAACTGGCCGTTCCTCGAGGCGCTCCCGCGCATGGAGATCCTCATGCACTCGATCCACTACCTCGACCTCTGCCGCGCGCTGTTCGGCGAGCCTGAGCGCGTGTGGTCGGCTGCGTTCGGGCATCCCGCGTCGCCGCGACTCGCCGACGCGCGGTCGACCACCGTGCTCTCGTTCGCGGGCGGCCGCCGCGCGGTCGTCACCACCTACCACCACCACACGGCACCCGCGCGCCACGAGGCGTCGCACCTGCGCGTCGAGTGCACGCATGGCACGGCGGTCGCGCGGCTTGGCGTCAACCTCAACTATCCCGAAGGCCTGCCCGACACGCTCGAATGGTCGGCCGACGGCGCGGCGTGGCAGCCGGTCGCGCTCGAAGGCAACTGGTTTCCGCATGCGTTCCGCGGGCCGATGCGCGAGGCGCAGCGCGCGGCGGCCGACGCGGCCTTCGTGCCGGCAACTTCGTTTCGCGACGCGTGGCGCACCATGGCGCTCGTCGAGACCTGCTACCGCTCGGCCGCGCGCGGCGAGATGATGCCAGAGGAGCCAGCACCAGCATGACCGCGACTTCGCCCACCATCACGCGCGCCGAGATCGTCGACCTGCGCTTCCCGACCTCGGAGGAGCACCACGGCTCGGACGCGGTGCATGTCGACCCCGACTATTCGGCTGCGTATGTGATTCTTCACACCGACGGCGCGCAGGCGGGCCACGGGCTCACCTTCACGATCGGCCGCGGCAACGAGATCGTCTGCCAGGCGATCGA
>CAIXEV010000009.1 GCA_903918555.1 uncultured bacterium
ATCCGCGCGCGCGGCACGCCATAAAACGAGCATGAGGCGGGCATGAAACGGGCATGAAGCGCGCATGCGACGCGCATGAATCCTCAGCCGCGGCGACGCGTCAACCCGTCCACGCCGACAGCAGCGTCGCGAGATCGACGCCGTCGACGGTGCCCGAGCCATTGATGTCGCCCGCGCCGTTCGATCCCCACGAACTCAGCAGCGTGGCGAGGTCGACGCCGTTCACCTTGCCGTCGTTGTTGACATCGCTCGGATTCGGACGCGTGTAGACGACCGTGAGCTGCGGCCGCGTCGCGGCGGCGGCCTCGCGGCTGTCGAAGCGCTTGGCGCTCTGAAGCACCGTCTCGTTGCCCTGCACGAGCCAGCCGAAGTTCGTCGCCGGGTTGTCGAGCCAGCCCTGCACATCGGCCACGAGCTGCGCGGTCGAGGTCCAGGTGTAGGAGCCCTGGCCGGCGACGCTGCGGCTTGCGCTCGTCGTCGACGAGAACTGCCCGCCCGCGGTCGACCAGAGCGTGTTCGGATAGAAGCGATGGAGCCAGGTCACATCGCCTTCGGCGCTCGGCGCGCCACCGCCGCCGAACGCGGTGCTCGGGCCCTCGCCCCACGAGGCGTTCATCTTCTTGAGCGAGACGGTGTACGAGCTCGTGAGTCCCACGGCCGAGCAGTACATCTTGAGCGACACGCTCGTGATGGTGGAGCCGGCGGGGATCGACGAGAAGCTGAAGCGGAGCGCGCCGCGCCGCAGCGTGCTGGCGCCGTTGATGCCCACGCGGCCGGCGAAGAAGTACTGCGCCGTGCCGCAGCTGTAGGCGCCGGCGGGATCCTCGATGAGCGTGTTGTCGGCGACGCTCGTGAGGACGACCTGGTCGGCACGCGCGGCGGGCGCCGCGGCGAGTGTGGCGGACGCCGCAAGCACGAGGAGGTTGAGTCGCGTGGTCTCGGTCATGGCTTCAGCGTACGGCGGATTTCGTCGGTTTGAGTCGGTCGAACGCGGGGCTTTTGCATCTGCGCACATCTCGGTCCGCTGGCCCTGGTCAAGCACGGCGCCGGTCACGCGCTCCATGCGGCGAGAAGCACGGCGAGGTCGCTGCCGCCCACGATGCCGTCGCCATCGATGTCGGCGGATCCGACCGTGCCCCACTGGGCGAGCAGGATCGAGAGGTCGCTCGCGTTCACGAAGCCATCGCCGTTGAGATCGGCGGGATTCGAGGAGCCCGTCACCGTGACGGTGAAGCCGAGCGTCAGCGGGCGCGACAGCGCGCCGGGAAGGTTCTCGTCGCTCGTGAACACGGTCGTCGACTGCGTGTAGTCGCCCGGCGCGAGCCCCGTGGTGTCGAACGAGAAGCGCAGCGTCGCGGGCGTGGCCGCGATGTTCGGCTCGGTCGCGTCGATGATGGCGAACGGCGCGGCGACCGCGTTCGCGCCGTCGGCGTCGAGCCGCGCCATCGCCGTGGTGTAGCCGCGGTTGTAGAGCGGCACCTGGATCTCCTGCACGCCCGTGTTGCGGCCGAAGCTCGCGGTCACCGTGCGCGCGGTCTGGTTGGTCTTGAGGCTCCACGACGGGCTCGACGGCGCGAGCACCGTGCCTGTCACGGTGCGGGTGATGAGCGCGTTCTGCGCGCCTTCGACGGTGGTCGAGATCGTCGCGGTTCCGCTCAGCGCGCCCGCGACCGCCGTGTTCACCGGAAGCGTCACGGTCGTCGACGACGGCGCGAGCGCGGCGGTGATCGACTGCGATCCGCTGAGGACGCCCGAACCGGCGACCGTGGCGGCGAGCGCATCGACGCCGAGCGGCGTCACCACGCTCGCCGCGTTCGACACCTGCACGGCGACGGTGATGCCCGTCGCGCCGCGGATGACCGGTCCGAAGGTGCTCGGCGCCGTCGCCTGCATCACGGGCGGAACCTGGTAGTCGGCGACCACCGGCATGTGGTCGCTGGCGTTGAAGAGGTTGGTCGCGAGCGTGTTCGACCGCGCCGCCTGGCCGGGGAAGTAGCTGTTGCCGCCGGTGTTGATCGCGAGGTTGTAGTGAAGGCCGTCGTTTCCGAGCGTGCGGTAGGTGCCCGCGATGTACGAAAGGCCGTCGTTGTCGTGGAACTCGGTCGTCGAGAACTGGAAGTCGAAGCGGTCGTCGACGCCGCCGCCGATCAGCGTGCCGGTGACATCGCGCGGCGACTGCGTGTGCTTGATGGCGCCCGAGGCGCCGACCCAGTTCGCCGGCCCGAGCGGATCGACCGCCTGCGCGTTGCCCGCGGCGGTCATCGTGGCGTACGCGGACTCGGCGTTCGTGTAGAGGTTGTAGTCGCCGAGGAAGATGGTGTGGACGCCGGCGCCGAGCGCGTTGGCGTTGTTGCGCAGCGCGGTCGCGCCGGTGTTGCGCTCGGCCGCGTCGGCGGAGGTGTTGCTCGCCTTCAGGTGCGAGGCGTAGAGGTAGAAGCGCGTTGCGCTCGAGGCCGTGTAGCCGTTCAGCTGCAGGAGCCAGCGGTCGCTGTTGCGCGAGGCGCCCGTCGAGATGTCGGCGTGGCCGCTCGTCACCTCGGCGAGCACATCGCTCCGGTAGTACAGGCACTGCGCGCCGCCCGCGCCGTCCTCGGTGGTCGAGGTGGTGTAGGTCGCGCGCACGAACGGCACGCCGGGAAACGCCGCGGCGATGTGGCCGTCGAGCGCCGCGAGGTCGGCCGCGCGGATCTCCTGGAAGGCGAGCACCGACGGCGTCACCGCGAATCCGTAGGCGTTGTCCGTCCCCGCCTCGGCGAGCACAGCGCGGAGCGCCGTGGCGCTTCCCGCGAGCTTGGCGAGGTTGTAGTTGACGACGCGAACCTGCGCGGAGGCGGAGTCGGCGGTTGCGGCGGCCGCGAGGAGCGCGAGGGCGAGCGAGGGGAGGCGGTTCTTCAGCATGATGCTCTCGGGGTCCCGACTTCAGGCGCAGCCATCCCATGCGCCCGTCCACCCGCCGACGCGGATGCGCGGAACGGGCAACCCTCCAATGTAGACCCGAATCCTCGGAGGGGAAGCATGGAAGGGCCCGGATGCGTCTCGATGATCCGCCGTTCGAGGGGGGAAGGATGCCGAATGGTCCCGAAACAATGAAATTCGCCGAGCTGGCGGCGGTACGATCCCGTCCTTCGCCGCCGTCGCGGCGAAACCACGCTCCCGGAGCCCATCATGCGCAGAATCGTGTCCGCCCTCGCGGCGCTCGCCGTCTCGGCCCCCGTCCTCGCCCAGCAGGTCCAGCCGGAGGTCTTCACCCTCGACAACGGGATGAAGTTCCTGCTGCTCCAGCGCACCGACCAGCCGAATGTCATCGCCGCCGGCTGGGTCGCCAAGGTCGGCTCGGTGAACGAGCGCCCCGGCATCACGGGCATCAGCCACTTCTTCGAGCACATGATGTTCAAGGGGACCGACACGATCGGCACGAGCTCGCCCGACGCCGACGCGCGGTACCGCGATGCGCAGAAGGCCCTCCGCGCGCGCATGAACGACATCACCTGGAGCGAGCAGTACCGCCGTTTCTTCAACGGCGAGATCAACGATCCGTGGAATCCCGCCAACGACACGCCCGAGCTCGCCAAGCTCCGCGCCGTGCTCAAG
>CAIXEV010000010.1 GCA_903918555.1 uncultured bacterium
GAACCGCGCCATCGACGGCGGGATCGAGGTCAGGAGCCGCGTGAGGAGCGCATGCACTGCGCGCAGCGCGGCGCCGCGCGACTCGGGCGTCGTCTCGATCACGAGGTTGCCGCGCACCGGGAAGCCGAGCGCCGCGGGAATCTCGAAGCGCTTCGGCATCTCGACGCGGAACTCCTCGGCGCTCGGGAGCCCGCCGGGAAGCGTCGCGGGCTCGACCGCAAGCGAGCCGAAGCGGAACCACGGCGCGCGTTCGTTCGCGATCCCGCCGTCGGCGCCGAGCGCGCTCCACGCGGGGCTCACGCTTCGGTCGAGTTCCTGCGCGAAGCCGAGCGCGTCGCGCGACTCGGTCGCGATCCGGATCCAATCGAGGCGCGCGTCGCGAAGGCGGTCCTCCTCCTCGCGGGCGAGCGATTCCGTCTCGGCCTTGGCGCGCGCGATCTCCGCGCGCTCGGCCTCCGCCGCGGAACTCGCGGTCTCGGCGAGAGCGGCCGCGCGCGACTCGGTCGCGTTGGCGACGGCCGCGGCGCGCTCCGACTCGATGTCGCTGCTTTCGACGGCGACCGCGTCCTCGACGCGCTTCACCCGTCGGTCGAGCGCCCTCGGGACATCCGCGATCGGTCCGTCGAAGGTGCGGTGCGCCGCGAGTTCCTCGGCCCGCTCGGTGTCGCGCTGCCGGAAGAGCCGCGCTTCGCGACCTTCGGCGTGCTCGCGCTCGGCGCGCTCCTTGGCGGCGCGGATCGCGGCGAGATCGGCTTGGAACGGCGTCCACACGCGGTGCATCGCCGAGAGCGCGACGCCGCGCAGGACGAGGAAGGTGACGATCACGAGGACGAGCGCGCCGACGGCGGAAAGCCCCGCGACCATCGCCCACCGCGCCTCGTCGAACATCGTGAACATGCCGCCGATCACGCCGGCGCCGATCACGACCGCAGGCGCGAGGACAAACGGCGCGGGGCCGGCGATCAGCCGCGCGGCGCGCGTGTTGAGGATGGCGTCGAGATGCTCGCGGCCCTTCACGAGAAGCTGCGCGATCTCCTCCTCGCCCGAGAGCGTTCCCGCTGCGCTCGCGGAGGGCGGCGCGCCGGCGTCGGTGTGCGGCATCGGAAGCCTGCACGAGCGGATGTAGGCCTTCGCCTCCGCCTCGAGCGCCTGGGCCTCCTCCATCGCGCGCGCGAGCCGCTCGCCGAGCTCCTTGGTCTTGCGCTTCTCGCCGTCCTCGCCCGCCTCGCGCATCGCCTCCGCCATCAGCAGGGCTTCCTCGAGGCCTCGGGTCAGCTTGGCGAGCTCCTCGTCGTGCGCCGATTGAAGATCCGCGAGCTTGCGCGAACGACGGAGCTCAAGATCGATCCGACGCGATTCGGCGCGCGACTCCGCGGCTGCGAGCGCGGCGGTCGCCTCCGCCTCGGTTCGCTCGGTGTCGTCGCTCTTCCGCTGCCGGACCGACGCGAGCGTGCGGTCGTGCTGGACGCGCGCCTTCTCGCGCCGCGCCGCGATGTCCGACTTCACATCGTCGATGACCTTCTGCCGCACGACCATCGCCTCGAGCAACTCGCCCGTGCGACGCTCGAGACCAAGCGCGGCATCGCTCGAACCGGCGAGACGGAGACCGGCAAGCGACCCGGGCTCGGGCTGCGCGCCCTCGAGGGGAAGCGTGGTCGCGATCGGTCCGCTCGGGTCATCCATGCTTGGAGCCTACCACGCGCGGCCAAAGGCACGCGGGCAAAGCCACACGGCCAAAGGCACGCGGGCAAGGAGCGCCGCGCCGTCGCCGCCGGCTGTTCCGTCGCAGCCCGCCACTCGTCAACTGGCGGCGCGCTTCTTCGCAGGCTCGCGCAAGGTCCGCACGAACGGCTCCGCGATCATCTCCGCGGCACGGTAGGGCGAGAGGATGCCGGCCTGGGGATTGCGCGTCGCGTCCGCGGCGATCGGCTTGCCCGAATCCGCGTGGATCGGCAGGGTGACCACGCTCTCGGGCAGGATGAGGTCGGTCACAGGCGTGCCGGCCTCGATCGCGCTTCCGTCCCTGCGGCAAAGCGTCGACGGAGCGTTCTCCGAGGAGTGCTTCTCGAGCGCCGCCAGCAGTGCCTTCTGCTTCGGCTCGGGGAGCTTCTTCCAGTCGGCGCGACCGCGGCACTTCGGGAATCCGCTGCATCCAAGCCACGGTCCGCGCTTGCCGGTGCGGAGGTTGCAGACCTTGCCGCACTTCTCGCAGACGACCTCGGGATCCTGGTAGGGCGGGGCGCTCGGCAGGACGATCTTGTCGCGCTTGTCGAGCCGCACCACGAACTTCACCTCGGGGTAGTTCACGCTCGAGATGTACTTGCCGAACTTGCCGCTGCGGAGCACCATCGCCGAGCCATCGGCCGGGCAGAGCATGTCGAGCGCCATGTCGCTGACGGGCTCGCCTTCCTCGTTGAGCCGCGACGAGAAGTCGCATTCGGGGTAGCCGGAGCACGAGAGGAACCAGCGTCCGCCGCCGACGCGCTGCTTGGTGCGCTTGGCGCACTTCGGGCAGGCGTACTTCGACCACTTCCAGAGCGGCACCTCGCGCATGCGGGCAAACGACTCCTCGAGGGTCGCACCCTCGAGCATGGCCTTGATCTCGCGCAGGATCGCCCGCCAGTCCTCCTCGTCCGCCTCGACGCGGTCGAGCCGCGCCTCCATGAGACGCGTGTACTCGTAGTCGAAGAGGAGGGGGAA
>CAIXEV010000011.1 GCA_903918555.1 uncultured bacterium
AAGCGGCCGACATGATCGAAGAGGGTACCGCGCGGCGGGTTTGTCCGTCGCGGCTCATTCGTCTTGGTCACGCGATATCCTCCCTCCATCGATGTCGAGCGACGCGCTCATCCTCTGCCCGTACTGCGGAAGCCGCCAGGCGTTTGCCACGGCGTGCGGCGCCTGCGGCGGACGCTTCGACGCGTGGAGCCTCGCGGCCACGCAGAACGACATGGGCGCGTGGTTCGTGCGCGATTCGAAGCGGCCGAACTTCGTGGGTTACTCGTACGCCACGATCGTCGCCGCGATTCGCGCCGGCGAGATCGGCCGCGACGCGATCGTGCGCGGCCCATCGACGCGGCAGTTCTGGACCGTCGCGCGGCGTGCTGCGGGGCTTGCGCATCTCTTCGGCCGCTGCCACGCGTGCCAAGGCCCCGTGGCGGCGGAAGGCACCGACTGCAACGCCTGCGGCGTGTCGGCGCACGACTGGCAGGACCGCAACTACCTCGGACTTCCGCCCGTCGAGGCGATTGCGCAGCCCTCGGCGGCGCTCGACGCGCAGGCGCTCGTGCAATCCGCCTTCGTGCGCGAGGGAAGCATCTACTTCGTGCGCGCCTCGCCCGTGCCGGCGCCGACCTCGATGGTCGTTCGGGTCACGGCGCCCGCTTCGATCACGGCGCCCAATGCGGTCACCGCGCCCTCGCAAGCGCTCGCGGTGATCGAGCCTGCTGTGCCCGCCGCGGCGCCCGCGCCCAGCGACGCGTCGCCGGCGCGCAGCGGTCTCTCGCCGGTCGACCGCAGCCTCGTCGACCGCAGCCTCGTCGACCGCAGCCTCGTGAACCGCACGCGCCGTCTCGAGCGCATCAACCAGATTCTCTTCCTCGCCACGGTGTTCGCGGGGCTTCTCGCGCTTGTCCTCGGCGGCGCCTATGTGATGCAGCGCGACACCCGCGCCAAGGAGCTCGCCGCCGCGCGCGAGGAAGCGATTCGCGAGGTTCGCGCAGAATTCGAGCGCACGCAGCCCGTCACGAAGCCGAAGGCGGTCGATCTGCCGACGGAGCCGGAGCCGCCGCCGGCGCAGGTTGGGGCGCCGCCTGGGGCGCCGTCTGCTGCGCCGCCAGCTCGACAATGAAGCAGCCGTCGCTCGTGCGGATCGACGGGTTTGCCTGCAGGAACGCCGTCAGCCAGCGATCGGGCTCGAGCTCTGGATTCATCCAGCCGGCCTTCTTCCACACGATGAGCATGGTCGGGTTGATGAGGACATGCGTGTAGCCAAGTTCGCGCAGCTTCGCGCCCCAGACGGCGGGCGTGCCCGGTGACGCGTCGGCGACGCGGTCGAGCGCGCCGCGGTCCCACACGGTGTTCCACGCGATCGGCCGGCCGAGATAGAACGGCGTCGAATAGCCGACGGCGAGGACGCGCGCCTCCGCGGGAATCGCGTAGTTGATGAAGTACGCCACGGGCGTCTGCGGCACCAGCGTCGCGCGCTCCTCGGGCGATGCGCGCTCGATGTCGCGTGCGAAGCGCTCGCCCGTCATGAAGCCCGTGTCGCCGATGAAGATCGCGGGGGCGTGCAGCCGCTGCGGCTCGCTTCCGGGGGCGGTCGCGATTTCGCGCGCGGGTTCGCGCCAGAAGACGACGAACGGAAGCGCAAGCGACGGGATGAGCAGGACGGGAATCGCCTTCGGCTGCGCGACGCGCGCGATGCGTGCGAAGAGGATCGCCGCGCCAACCGCAAGCGGCACCGCGGTCGGCAGCAGGAAGCGGCTCTTGAGGTGCGTGAAGAGAAGCCAGCAGACGACCGCGACCGTGATCGCCGCAAGGGCGGCGCGCGCCGATGCGTCGCGGAGCGCGGCGAGGCCGAGCCCGAGGAGCCCGATGATCGGAAGCAGTCCCCACTGCGGGAACCACGGCTCGCCTGGCGCGGGTGGATTGCCGGTTCCGTGGCCGAGCCACTCGGTCCAGAGAAGCGGCAGACGCTCCGCGAGCGGAAGGCCGGGACCATGCCCCTTCGCGAAGAGCGCGTACTGCTCGTCGGTCCACGGGCCGTTGCCGAACAGCGTGTGCGCGAACGGGAAGAGCGGGTTTCCGTAGGCAAGTTGGTTGCGGACGAGCCACGGCGAGAGCGCGGCGAGCGCGACCAGCGCCACGAGCGGCGCGAAGCGAAGCGTGCGAATCCCGCAGCGCATCACCACGATCGCAAGGAGCGGCAGCGCCACGAAGAGAAACGCCGTGGGCTTCGCGCCGACCGCCGCTGCTGCGAGGAGCGCAAGCAGCGCCGCCGCGCGCGCGTCGAGCGGCCGTGCGTCGCGCGCGACGCGCTCGATCACGAGCCACGCAGCCGCGAACATGAGGCAAGGCACGATGTCGTTGTAGGCGAGCGTGCCGACCACGAGCACCCAGGGCAGCGACACCATGAGCAGGAACGCGACGAGCCCGCTCTCGTCGCCGACGACGCGCCGCGCGAGCCGCGCGACCACGCTTGCCGTCGCGAAGGCCGCGATGAGCGCCCAGAACTGGCCGGCGATCGCGCCCTCGACGATGCTGCCGCGCATCAGCATCAGCTGCGCGAACGCCGCCTCGACGAACGACGGAAGCGCCGAGTAGACATTGCCTTCCACTGGGCCGACCGGCTGGCCGGCCAGGATCCACGCCTTGGGAAGCTCGAGGTGGTAGCTGAGCGCGTCGTACCCGCCGCGTTCGCTCGACCAGAGCCAGCCCGGCGCGCTGGCCGCGGCCGCGACGAAGAGCGCGAGCATCGCTGCGCCGACGGCGGGGCCGATGAGCGCGTTCCAGCGGTCTTCCTGCAGCGGGTCGCCCGCAAGCGGCGACTCGCGAAGGGTGCGCACCAGCAGGAAGACGCCGCCCGCGGCCAGGAGCCAGTTGACGATGCCGCCACTGGCGGAGAGGAGCCCCATCGACCCAAGCGCGCTGCCAGCGGCGAGCATGAGCGCCGCACCGCACGCGACGCCGAGCACGAGTTCGTCGCGCGAAACCCGCGCGGCCGCGTCGGAGTTCGCCGTTGCGGCTGCGGCCGGGCGCAGCGCCCAGCGGACGACCCAAAGTCCAAGGCCGGTCGCCCCGGCCCACCACGCGGCGGCGACACCGCCCTCGCGCAGCGCCGAGAAGAGGGCGGCCGCGAAGCGATTGCCCTCGCCCGGAATCGTCCAGGAACAGACGACGAAGAGCCCAAGCAGGAAGGCGCCGGCGCAAGCAGCCGCGGAAAGCGTTCGGGGAGGCATCGGCGCAATATCGGTCGAGAGGGGGGCGAGGGTCGAGCGGCGGCGGCGACGGGGGCGAACGGCGGGGGCGGCGGCGGGGCGAACGGCGGGGCGGCGGCCGGGGCCGAACGGCGATGCCGGCCAGCCTCGCGCTGGCCGGGCATGCGGGTTGCCTCTGGAGCGGTCGGACAGGAGGTCCAACCGTATGACACGCGTCTCAGGCATGAACGCTGCAACCTTTGCCGATTCCAAGCACCCGCAGGCCGTGGAGCGGCCCGTTGGTCGCGCGGAATCTGCGCGATCGAACCCCACCGCGCGTCCGGTGCTCATCGGCGTGCTCTTCGCGGTGCTCTTCGCCCTCGTGGCGCTGCTCACCGCCCCCAAGGCCCATGCGGGCGAACTGCAGGAGTATGTGCGCCTGCGCGGCCTCGAAGGCGACCGCTTCGTCGGCATCGGCCTCGTCTACGGCCTCAACAAGACCGGTGACGCCCTGAAGGACTCGCCCGTCACCGGGCAGCCCTTCGCCCAGCTGCTCTCGAACCTCGGCAACATCCGCTCGGACTTCAAGAGCCTGGCCAAGATGAAGTCGATCGCGCTCGTGATCGTCACGGTCGAGATCCCGCGCAACGGCGCCCGGCTCGACGACCGTCTCGATGTCACGGTCGGCTGCATCGGCACCGCCAGCAGCCTCAAGGGCGGCATCCTCCTCACCAGCTTCCTCAAGAGCCCGGTCGTGCCGGCAGACCGCACCCAGTGGGTGCCGTTCGCCGTCGCGGAGGGTTCGGTCGACATCGACCCGGACACAGCGACCACGGGCATCGTCCGCGGTGGCGCGCGCATGGTGCGCGATGTCGTGATGAGCCCGTTCGAGGGCAACAGCGTCGCGCTCGTCCTTCATCCGCAGTACGCGGGCTATCCGACCGCGGCCAGCATCGCCGACCTCATCAACGAGGAGCTCGCGCTCTCGGGCTACTCCGACGCCGCCAAGGTCGAGGACGCCCAGACGATCCGCGTGCGCATTCCTCTCGAAACCACGCAGGAAGCCAACGACTTCGTGGCGCGGCTCCTGACCTTCTCGGTGCCTGGCGACCTGATCCGCACGCCGGCCCGCATCGTGATCGACACGATGAACAAGGTCATCACCGTCGACGAGCGCGTCGAGTTCAGGCCCGCGGCGGTGACGAGCTCGAACCTGCGCATCACGACGATCACGCCGCCGATCACGCCGACGCCCGACCAGCCCATCTCGGACACGGTCGCATGGACCGGACTCGCGACGGGCGAGGCGAAGGGCCAGAGCATGCGGCTCAAGACGCTCATCGACGCCTTCAACGAGCTCGATGTGCCGTTCGAGACGCAGGTTTCGATCATCGAGAGCCTGTCGAAGCAGGGTGCGCTCAAGGCGGAGATCATCAAGTCATGAGCGCGCTCTCGGCCACCCCTGCGTCGATGAGCGCGAATCGGCCGCTGCTCGCGCCCGACTCGCGCCTCGCGGCCAACGCGCGGAAAGGCGACACGCGCGGACTCGCGCTCGAGGCCGCGCGCACGCTCGTCGCCGAGGGCCTCGTGAAGCCGATCTTCGCGGAGATGCGCGAAGGAAACATGTCGGCCGACATGTTCAAGCCGGGCGTCGCCGAGAAGCGGTTCCGTCCGCTGCTCGACGGCATGCTCGCCGACCGCGTCGTCGCATCGAAGGACTTCCCCGTGGTCGAGGTCATCGCCGACCGCTTTGAGCGCGCGCTCGGACGACGCTCCGCCGCAGACCCGATCCAGCCGTACACCGCGAGAGGAATGAAGCCGTGAATCAGCCCCCGAACCAGACCCCGAAGCAGCCCTCAAAGCAGCCGCAGCCGACGATCCAGGTCCGCCCCGGCCAGGTTTCCGCAGGTGGCGCCGCGGTTCCGCAGGCCAAGCCGCCGCAACCGCCCCAGAAGCAGCATCCCGCGTTGATGTCGGCGGTGCGTCCCCAGACCGTCTCGACGGCGCGCCCGCAGGCGGCCCCGCGCGCCGCAGCCGCCGAGTTCCGCGGCACCCCCGAGCGGCTCATCCTCGTGCTCGAGAAGAGCAAGGCGCTCTATCAGCAGCTCCTCGCCCACTCCAAGGCCCGTCGCGCCGCGCTGCGCGCCGGCGACTTCGCCGGCTTCTCGCAGATCGACGAGCCAGAGCGACGCATCGTCGCGCAGATCGAGGAGCTCGACCAGCTTCGGCTCGGCGAGGCGAAGGCGCTCGCCACGCGGATCGGTCTCTCGCCCGACGCCTCGCTCGTCGAGATCGCCGACAAGCTGCCGCGTGAATCCGGCGGGCGCGTGATCGCGCTGCGCGACGAGCTTCGCTCGCTCGTCCTCGAGGTGCGTCGCGAGAGCTCGGTCGTCCGCCAGGCCGCCGAACGGCTCTCCGCCCACATCGCGGGCATCGTCCAGTCCGTCCACTCCGTCCTCGCCCACGCCAACATCTACTCGAGCGGTGGCCAGATCGCCACCGTCGGTGGCGGCGTGATCTCCAGCCTCGACATCCGCAGCTGACCGCACGGTCGGCGGCCCCTTCATCGAAAGCGTCTTCCCATGAGCCTCAACGGTGCACTTCAGGTCGGACGGTCCGCCATCATGGCGAGCCAGACCGCGATGCAGGTCGCGGGCAACAACATGGCGAACGCGTCGACGCCTGGCTTCAACCGCCAGACCGCGCGCCTCGCGACCACCATTCCGCAGTCGTGGGGCAACAACCAGTCCATCGGCACCGGCCTGCAGGTCACGCGCATCGCGCGCACCGTCGACACGGCGCTGCAGGGTCGCGTGCGCTCGGCGCTCAGCGACGAGAACGGCGCTTCGATCGACCAGCGCTTCCTGCTGGCCGTCGAGAGCGTCCGCAACGAGCTCGGCGACGCGAACCTCTCGTCGCGGCTCAACGCGTTCTTCAGCAGCTTCAGCGAACTCGCGAACAACCCGAACGACGAGGCGCTTCGCTCGGTCGTCGTCCAGCAGGCGAGCAGCCTCGCGGGATCGATCCGCGACATGCGCAAGGACCATGTCGATGTCCGCACCGAGATCGACCGCACGCTCGAGACATCGGTCCGCGCGGCGGACGAACTGCTCACCCAGATCGCCGACCTCAATGTGCAGATCTCGCGCAACGAGCTCGGCGGAAGCGTCGGCCCTGCGAACGAGCTCCGTGATCGCCGCGACGCGCTCATCAGCGAGGTCGCGAAGTACCTCCCGATCAGCACGCTCGAGCAGCCGAACGGCATGATCGACATCGTGGTCGACTCGCAGCCGCTTGTGCAGGGC
>CAIXEV010000012.1 GCA_903918555.1 uncultured bacterium
GCCAGGGCAGGGCGCCAAGCGTGGCGTCGTGGCTGAAGTCCCCGAGTCGAACGACCCTTCGCACGTCGCCTGCCGGCAGAATGAGCGCGAGGACGCCGATCGCGCACCACGCGATGCAGACGGCCATCACGGTCTTCAGCAGCCAGGTCGGCGGTTCTCGTCTTGCGTCGGTCATCGCGCGCCTCTTGGAACGGACTACTTCTTCGAGGCTGCCTCGCCACCGGTCGCGTACTTCTCGCGGATTCGCGCGAGTTCACCCGAGTCCACGAGTCCCTTCACCGCCGCACCAAGCGCCTCGCGCAGCTTCGCGTCGTCGGCGCGGCAGAGGATCGCGGTCGGCTCGGCCGCGAGGCGCACCACGCGGTACGCAGGGTCGCGCGCCGCGCGCGCCTCGAGCGCAAGCGCATCGCCCGCGAAGGCGTCGAGCTCGCCCTTCGTGATCTTGGCCGCGATCGCGCCTTCGGGCTCGGTCGCGACGACGGGCTTCGCGTTCGGCCGCTGCACGGCGAGGTACATCGCGGCGGCGGTGTTCGCACGCACCGCGACCTTCAGCGTCGAGAGATCGCTCTCCGCCGTGATCGGCGAGTCCTTCGCGACGAGCAGCGCCGGCCCGCTCGCGTCGAGATACGCAGGCTCGATCGCTGCAATCGGCCGCGACAGCGCGGCTGCCTGCGCAAGCGTCGTCGACGCGCCGTTCAGCACGATGTCGATCTCGCCAGCGGCAAGCGCCGACGCCTGTTCCGCAAGCGTGACCTGCTTCTCCTCGAAGGTCCAGCCGGTCGCCTTCGCAAACGCGGCGATCACGGCGGCATCGAGGCCACGATCGGGATTCCGCCGCGTGGCCGCCTGCCAGTACGGCGCGTTCGGCAGCGTGCGGCCCACGCGGATCGCGCGCGTCGGCTTGCCGTCGGCGCCGATCACGGGCGACACATCGAAGCGTGGCGCCATCTCCTTCGCGTAGGTGCGCACCGCGAGCGCGACGAGCGTGGCCGTGCGCGCTGCGAGGTTCACATCGACCTTGTCCGCGTGGTCGGTGACCTTGTGGTAGTCCTCGTGGTCTTCGCAGCTGAAGAGAACCGCAGGAATTCCCGCGCGCAGGAACGGCCCTTGGTCGCTGCGGTCGAGCCAGTCGGGATGCGTGTCGACCTTCATCTCGATCGGCACCTTGGGCGCGAGCCGCACGAGGAGATCGACGAGCACCTTGCCCTTCGGCCCGCCGTCGAGGCGGATCGCGCCATCGGGCTGGCGCGAGATCATGTCCATGTTGAAGAGGCCGCGGATGCGCGCGGGCGGCAGCGTCTCTTCCTCGAGAAACGCGCGGCTTCCGATCAGCCCCATTTCCTCGCCGGTGAAGCCGACGAAGACCACGCCGACATTGAGCGCATCGTCACGCAGCGCGTTCGCGACGGCGATCATGCCCGAGATGCCGCTCGCGTTGTCGTCTGCGCCGTTGAAGATGCGGTCCTCGCCCGACTTCGCGGGCGGAAGATGATCGAAGTGCGCGGTGACGAGGATGAACTCGCCGCTCGGGTTCGGGCCCTTGGGCGCATGCCACGCGACGACATTCGGCGCAGCGTTCGGGAAGCGCCCGACGGGAACGAGCATCGAGCCGCGGCCTTCGAGCGGCGCTGCGCCCGCGGCGGCCAGCTTGTCGGCGAGCAGCTGCGCGGCGCGCTTGCCTTCCTCGCTCTGGAAGTGGCGGCCGTTCATCTCGTCCGAAGCGAACTCGGCGATGTCGGACTTGATCGCGGCCGGGTCGACCTTCGGAAGCGGGGCGGTGTCGTCTGCCGCACGGGCGAACGCCGGGAGGACGAGCGCGAGGACCGACAGGCCAAGGGCGAGAAATCGCTGCATCCGAACAGCGTAGCCCAACGCAGTAGAATCGCGCCGTGCCGTCGCCGAAACCCAACGAACCGATCCAGCGATCGCTGACCCACTCGATCCGCCTGCCCGACCTCGTGCGGGTCGGAAGCGACTCGGACGGCGGCTATGTCGTGCCGCGGTCGGCGGTGGCCTCGTGCGACGGCATCCTCGGGCTTGGCGTCCACGCCGACTGGTCGTTCGAGCAGGACGCGCTGGCGCTGACGGGTTCGGGCCGCGCGCACCTCTACGACGCCACGACGACCCTCCCGTGGCTCGTGGGCCGCATGCCGATGGGTGTCCTGCGCCTGATCGGCGGCGCGCTGTCGGCGCAGCCGCGGCGCATGCGCGACGGCGTCAACCGCCTCACCGCGCCGTTCCGCTATCGGCGCTTCTTCCGCGGCGCGGTCCGCCACTACCGGCAGATGATCGGCCATCGCGCCGACCCGGGCTGGGTCGACCCCGCCACCGCGATCGCGCGTCTTCGCGAGGCCGGCGCCACGCGCATCCTGCTCAAGATGGATATCGAAGGCGGCGAGTACGAAGTGCTGCCGCGCATCGACGAGTGGGGCGAGCCGGTCGATCTTCTTCTCGTCGAGTTCCACGGGATCGGGGACGACCCCGCGCGCTTCAACGCGCTGATGCGCACGATCGCCCGGCTGTTCGTGCCCGTCCATCTCCACGGCAACAACTCGCAGCCGCTCACGCCGGACGGATTCCCCGGCATGGTCGAGATCACCTTCCTCGCCCGGCGGCTCGTGCCCGCGGGCTCGGCGCCCGAGCCGTTCTCGTACCCGATCCCCGAGCTCGACCGCCGCAGCTCGCTGCGGGGGCCCGAGCTCTCGTTCACCGCGTGACGCGCGAAAAGCGCGCGTCCGGCTCGGCATTCGCGCCCGCGATTTGATTTATCCGCGAACCGAACCTGCCGATGGAGGAGTACATTTGCTCCCTTCCCCGCGCGCCCTGTCCCGGCGCGGGGCTGTCCACGATCCCTCGAACGGCCTCCTCAGAGACTCACTCGCGATGTGCGGAATCATCGGTTACTCAGGCCGTTTCGAACACGGGTCGCTCGAGGGCGGCATCCGCGCGATGTCCCATCGCGGCCCCGATGACGCGGGCTCGTACTTCAACGACGGCGCCGGCGTCGGCCTCGGCCACGCGCGCCTGTCGATCATCGACCTCTCGCCGCTCGGCCACCAGCCGATGCAGGCGCTCGACGGCGCGGTGCAGCTCGTCTTCAACGGCGAGATCTACAACTACCGCGAGCTGCGCAAGGAACTCGAGGCGAAGGGCCACGCCTTCCGCGGCCATTCCGACACCGAGGTGATCCTGCATCTCTATCTCGAGGAAGGCGAGAAGATGCTGTCGCGCCTCAACGGCATCTTCACCGTCGCGTTCTTCGACGCGCGCACGGGAACGACGCTGGTCGCGCGCGACGCGCTCGGCGTGAAGCCGCTGTACTACACCGTGCAGCCGCAGGGCATCGCGTTCGCAAGCGAGATCAAGGGCCTGCTGCGGCTCGTGCCGGGCCTGCGCGAACTCGATGTCGCGGCGCTCCACCGATATCTCAGCTTTCTCTGGTGCCCGGGTGAGGGCACGCCGCTCAAGGCGGTGCGCAAGCTCCTGCCCGGCGAGGCGATGGTGCTGCGCGACGGCGCGATCGAGCGTCGCTTCACCTGGTACCAGCTGCCCGCGTTCCGCGGCGTCGCGCGCGATCTCGACGAGCGCGCGTCGGTCGAGGGCACCGAGCGCTTCGTGCGCGCGGCCGTGCAGCGCCAGATGGTCGCCGATGTCCCCGTCGGCGCGTTCCTCTCGGGTGGCCTCGATTCGAGCGCGGTCGTGGCGTTTGCGCGCGAAACGGCGCCCGATCTCCAGTGCTTCACCATCCGTCAGATCGGCGGCGCCGAACAAGGCGTCACCGACGACCTGCCGTACGCGGAGAAGGTCGCGAAGCATCTCGGCGTCAGGCTCCACACCGTCGAGATCGAGGCGAGCCGCATGGCGGGCGACCTCGAGCGCATGATCTGGCAGCTCGACGAGCCGCTCGCGGATCCTGCGCCGTTGAATGTGCTCTACATCTGCGAGCTTGCGCGCAAGAGCGGCATGAAGGTGCTGCTCTCGGGCGCCGGCGGCGACGATCTCTTCACGGGCTACCGACGCCACCGCGCCGTCGAGCTCGAGCGCTGGTGGAGCTGGCTGCCGGCCGGCGTGCGCCGCGGCCTCGAGGGCGCGACCTCGCGGCTCGACCAGCGCCGCGCGACATCGCGGCGCCTTGCGAAGCTCTTCGACGGCGCAGGCCTCTCAGGCGACGAGCGCATCGCGAACTACTTCCGCTGGTCGCGCGAGGACAACCTGCTCTCGCTCTACACGCCGTCCGCGCGCGCCGCGCTCGGCGGCGAGACCGCGCTCGCGCCGATGCTCGACTTCATGAGGCCGCTGCCCGCGTCGCTTCCGCCGCTCGAGCGGATGCTCGCGCTCGAGCAGCGCTTCTTCCTCGCCGACCACAACCTGCCGTACACCGACAAGATGTCGATGGCCGTCGGCGTCGAGGTGCGCGTGCCGCTCCTCGACCTCGAGCTCGTCGACTTCGCCGCGCGCATCCCGACGGGCGTCAAGCAGAAGGGCGGCGTCGGCAAGTGGGTCTTCAAGAAGGCGATGGAGCCGTATCTCCCGCACGATGTGATCTACCGCCCGAAGTCCGGCTTCGGCGCGCCGCTGCGGCGCTGGATGCAGGGCGAGCTTCGGCCGCTCGTCGGCGACCTCCTCGGCGAGGCCAGCCTGCGCAAGCGGGGTCTCTTTGACCCAGTGGCGGTGAGCAGGCTGATCGAGGCAAACCAAGCCGGGCGCGTCGACGCGAACTACACGCTGCTCTCGCTGCTTTCGATCGAGATCTGGTGCCGTCGCTTCATCGACAGCGCTGTCTGATAACGGCACGCACAGCCACCGCGAATTTCATGCGAACCGCGGGTGTTTCACCGAGGATCGTGCGCTCCGAGCGCCGATAGTACGAAACCCCTGCGCGAGCAGAGCGGACGAGCGTCCCGAGTTCGAGCGAGATCCCCATTGAAACAGATTCTGCAGTCTCTCAAGAACGGCTCCACCGAGGTTGCCGAGGTTCCGTGCCCCGCTGCGAAGCGAGGTCATCTCCTCGTGCGAACATCGCGCACGCTCGTCTCCGTCGGCACCGAGCGCATGCTCGTCGATTTCGGCAAGGCAGGATGGATCGAGAAGGCGCGCCAGCAGCCCGACAAGGTGCGCATGGTCTGGGACAAGATGAAGACCGACGGCATCATGCCGACGCTCGAGGCCGTGTTCAACAAGCTCGACCAGCCGCTGCCGCTTGGCTACTGCAATGTCGGCGGCGTGATGGAGGTCGGCAGCGGACTCGTCGGCTACGCGCCCGGCGACCGCATCGTCTCGAACGGCAAGCACGCCGAAGCGGTGTGCGTGCCCATCAACCTCACCGCGCGCGTTCCCGACAATGTCAGCGACGAGGAGGCCGCGTTCACCGTGCTCGGCGCGATCGCGCTGCAGGGGATCCGCCTCGTCCAGCCATCGCTCGGCGAGACCGTCGTCGTCACGGGCCTCGGCCTCATCGGCCTCGTCACCGTGCAGCTCCTCCGTTCGCACGGCTGCCGCGTGCTCGGCCTCGACTTCGACCCCGAGAAGCTCGAGATGGCGAGGAAGTTCGGCGCGGAGGTCGTGAACATCGGCGCGGGGCAGGACCCTGTCGCCGCCGCGCAGGCGTTCTCGCGCGGCCGCGGCGTCGACGCAGTCATCATCACCGCCGCGACCAAGTCGAACGAGCCCATGCACCAGGCTGCGCTGATGTGCCGCAAGCGCGGCCGCATCGTGCTCGTCGGCGTGACGGGCCTCGAGCTCTCCCGCGCGGATTTCTTCGAGAAGGAACTCACTTTCCAGGTCTCGTGCTCGTACGGCCCCGGCCGCTACGACCCGAACTACGAGGAGCGCGGCAACGACTATCCCGTCGGCTTCGTCCGCTGGACCGAGCAGCGCAACTTCGAGGCCGTGCTCGACATGATGTCGGACGGCCGGCTCGATGTGAAGCCGCTCATCTCGCATCGCTTCGCGATCAACGACGCCGAGCAGGCGTACGAACTCGTCGCGGGCGGCGCGCCGAGCCTCGGGATCCTGCTTGAGTATCCGACGCCGGCCGTGAAGCCCGACGCAGAGGTGCGCCGCACCTCGGTCGAGCTTCCGAAGCCAGCGGCCGCGCCCGCGAAGGGCGCTGCGTCGATCGGCTTCATCGGTTCGGGCAACTACGCGACCGCCGTCCTGATCCCCGCGTTCAAGGACGCCGGCGCGCGGCTGCGCACCGTCGCCTCGAGCGGCGGCGTGAGCGGCCTGCACGCGGGCCGCAAGTTCGGCTTCGAGTCGACCACGACCGACACCGACGGCGTCTTCCGCGACGAGAGCGTCAACACGATCGTCATCTCGACGCGCCACGACTCGCACGCCTCGATGGTGTGCCAGGCGCTGCGCGCGGGCAAGCATGTCTTCGTCGAGAAGCCGATCGCGCTCAAGACCGACGAACTGCGAGAGATCGAGGCCGCGCGCGCCGACGCCGCGAAGAAGGGCGCCGCGCCGATCGTGATGGTCGGCTTCAACCGACGCTTCGCGCCGCAGGTGGCGAAGCTCAAGTCGCTCCTCAAGGGCGCGAGCGGGCCGAAGTCGTTCATCATGACCGTGAACGCCGGCGCGATTCCCGCCGAGCACTGGACGCAGGACCGCGATGTCGGCGGCGGCCGCATCGTCGGCGAGGGCTGCCACTTCATCGATCTCCTGCGATTCCTCGCGGGCGAGCGCATCACCTCGGTGCGCGCGCACGCGATGGAGGCGAAGTCGGGCGACACGGTGTCGATCGACCTCGGCTTCGCGGACGGCTCGATCGGCACGGTCCACTACTTCGCGAACGGATCGAAGTCGTTCCCCAAGGAGCGCATCGAGGTCTTCGCGCAGGGCCGCGTCATCCAGCTCGACAACTTCCGCAAGATGACCGGCTTCGGCTGGCCGAAGTTCTCGAAGATGAACCTCTGGCGCCAGGACAAGGGCCAGAAGGCCTGCGCCGCTGCGTTCGTCGATGCGATCGCCTCGGGCGGCGCGTCGCCGATCCCGTTCGAGGAGCTGATCGAGGTCGCCGAGGCGACCATCGCCGCGGCCGACCTCGCGCGCACGAGCCGCTGAGATTCATACAAGACACGGTGAAACCATGAGCACGATCCTCGTCGACATCATCGCGGGCGCACGCCCGAACTTCATGAAGATCGCGCCGATCATCCACGCGATCCAGGCGCGCGAGAAGCAGGGCGGCCCGGTCCGCTACCGCCTCGTCCACACGGGCCAGCACTACGACGAGAAGATGTCGGGCGACTTCTTCCGCCAGCTCGGGATTCCCGCGCCCGATGTCAACCTCGAGGTCGGCTCGGGCTCGCACGCCGAGCAGACCGCGTCGATCATGACGCGCTACGAGAAGCTGCTCCTCGAGAAGAAGCCCGCGCTCTGCCTCGTCGTCGGCGATGTGACGAGCACGATGGCCTGCGCGATCGCCGCGCAGAAGCTCTGGGTGAAGGTGGCGCATGTCGAGGCGGGCATCCGCTCGGGCGACTGGACGATGCCCGAGGAGATCAACCGCATGGTGACCGACGCGATCACCAACTATTTCTTCACGACGAGCGAGCACGCGAACCGCAACCTGCGCGGCGCGGGCGTGTCCGACGACCGGATCTTCTTCGTCGGCAACACCATGATCGACACGCTGCGCGCGAACATGGACCGCCTCGCGAAGCCCGCTTTCTTCGATGACATCGGCCTGAAGCCGAAGTCGTACTTCGTGATGACGATGCACCGCCCCGCGAACGTCGACTCGGGCAGCACCTTCACGAAGCTCCTCGACGCGATCATCGCCGGGACGCGCGGCGAACCCGTCGTCTTCCCCGTGCATCCGCGCACCGCGAAGACGATGCGCGAGATGGGCGGCCTGCCCGCGAGCCTCAAGCTCGTCGATCCGCAGCCGTACCTCGAGTTCAACTACCTCGTGAAGCACGCGAAGGCGGTCATCACCGATTCGGGCGGAATCACCGAGGAAACCACGGTGATGGGCGTGCCGTGCCTCACGATGCGCGACAACACCGAGCGGCCCGAGACCATCGAGCTCGGCACGAACGAACTCATCGGAACGAACCCCGCCGCGCTCAAGCCCGCGCTCGACCGCCTCTTCGCGGGCGAGTGGAAGAAGGGCGGCATCCCGCCGCTCTGGGACGGCAAGACGAGCGAGCGCATCGTCGCGCATCTCGAGAAGCTGCTCGCCTGACATCGCGATCGCCAGGCCATGTCGACATGAACCCGATCGCGAAGGCAATGCGGCTCTGGAACACCGTGCGCTGGCTCAAGCCGGTGCAGGTGTACGGTCGCGTGCGCTTCCGTCTGTCGAAGCCGAAGCCCGACCTTCGCCCAGCGCCGCGCCTGCGCGAGGCGACGGGCCCGTGGGCGATGCCCGCGCGCCGCGCCCAGAGCCTCGTGACGCCGACGCAGATGCGCTTCCTCAACGAGGAGCGCGACCTCGATGCGCACGGCTGGGACAGCAAGGACCTCGCGAAGCTCTGGCGCTACAACCAGCACTACTTCGACGATCTCTGCGCGTTCGGCGCGGCGGAGCGGACGGAGTGGCACCGCGAGCTCATCGCGCGCTGGATGCGCGAGTGCCCGCCCGGCAAGGGCACCGCATGGGAGCCGTACCCGAGCTCGCTGCGCATCGTGAACTGGATCAAGTGGCTGCGCGCCGGCAACGAGCCGCTGCCCGGCATGCTCGACAGCCTCGCGGCGCAGGTGCGTTTCCTCACCAGGCGGCTCGAGTGGCATCTGCTCGGCAACCACCTGTTCGTGAACGCGAAGGCGCTCATGATCGCCGGGCTCTTCTTCGCCGGCGACGAGGCCGAGGAGTGGTTCGAGCTTGGCGAGGGCATCCTCCGCACGGAGATTCCCGAGCAGATCCTCGCGGATGGTGGCCAGTTCGAGCGCTCGCCGATGTACCACGCGCTCGCCGTCGAGGACATGCTCGACATCCTCAACGCCGCGCGCACCTATCCGGCCGCGTGCGACGACGACGATCTGGCGCACCTGCGCGAGAAGCTGCCGTCGATGCGCGAGTTCCTCCGCGCGATGTGCCATCCCGACGGCGAGGTCGCGTTCTTCAACGACAGCGTGACGGGCGTCGCGCCGACGCCCGCGGAGCTCGAGGCCTACGCCGTCCGGCTTGGGCTGCCCGAGGCCGCCGAGCCCGGGCTCGCAGCGCCCGTCGAGCCGGGAAGGCCGGTCTGCCTTCAGAACCGAAACGGCCCGTGCATGCGCGTGCTGCAGCCCTCCGGCTTCATCCGCATCGATGAGCCGCACCTTGGCGCAGCCGTGATCCTCGATGTCGGCCCCGTCGGCCCCGACTACCTGCCGGGACACGCACACGCGGACACCCTCTCCTTCGAGCTCTCGCTCGAGGGGCGCCGCGTGCTCGTCAACTCCGGCATCTCGCAGTACGGCCTCGGTGCCGAGCGGCTCCGCCAGCGCGGCACGGCCGCCCACAACACCGTCACGGTCGACGGCGCCGACAGCTCCGAGGTCTGGGGCGGCTTCCGCGTGGCGCGGCGGGCGCAGGCGCGGGTGGCGCGGATCGTCGAGCAGGGCGGCCACGGCGCCATCGTCGAGGCCGAGCATGACGGCTACACCCGCTTCCGCGGCACGGGCGTCCATCGCCGAACCTGGACCTTCGACTACGGGGCAGGCTGCCTCGTGGTCTCCGACGCGATCGAGACGGCCGGGGCGGCTGAGTCACATTGGCACTTTGCCCCCGGCTTCGAGCTCGCGATCGGGCAGGATCCGACCGTCCTCCGTGCCTCGGACGGCGCATTCACCGTTGAATTCAGGGCTGAGGGTGCAGAGTGGCGCCTGAGTCAGTCGAAATACTCTCCACAGTTCGGCCTGTCCCTGCCGAACGCAAAGGCCGTGGCCCGGTTCACGGGTCCGGCCGCGACTGTCCGCATCGGGTGGCGTTCGTGCACATCCTCTTCCTGACCGACAACTTTCCCCCTGAAGTCAACGCGCCTGCGAGCCGTACCTTCGAGCATTGCCGCGAGTGGGTCAAGGCCGGACACAAGGTCACGGTGATCACCTGCGCGCCGAACTTCCCGAAGGGGAAGGTCTTCGACGGGTACCGCAACAAGCTGTGGCAGCGCGAGAAGCTCGAGGGGATCGAGGTCATCCGCGTGTGGAGCTACATCACCGCGAACGAAGGCTTCGTGCGCCGCATCCTCGACTACCAGAGCTACATGCTCGCTGCGTTCGTCGCGAGCCTCTTCGTGCGCAAGGTCGATGTGATCGTCGGCACCAGCCCGCAGTTCTTCACGGCGTGCTCGGCGTACGCGGTCAGCCGCACCAAGTTCCGCCCGTACATCTTCGAGCTGCGCGACCTCTGGCCCGAGTCGATCAAGGCCGTCGGCGCCATGAAGAACGAGCGCGCGATCCGCTTCCTCGAGGCGGTCGAGATGTTCCTCTACCGGAAGAGCGCCCGCGTCGTCTCGGTGACGCGCAGCTTCAAGGACATCCTCGTGCGCCGCGGCATCGACGCGAGGAAGATCGAGGTCATCACCAACGGCGTCGACATCTCGCAGTTCAAGCCGCGCGCGAAGGATCCTGAGCTCACCGCAAAGCTCGGCCTCGAGGGCAAGTTCGTCGCCGGCTACATCGGCACGCACGGCCTCGCGCACGGGCTCGAGACGCTCGTCGAGGCCGCCGAGCGCCTGCGCGGCACGGGCATCGTCTTCCTGTTCCTCGGCGACGGCGCCCGCAAGGACGCGCTCAAGCAGATGGCCGCCGAGCGGAAGCTCGACAACGCGATCTTCATCGACTCGGTCTCCAAGGCCGATGTCGCGCGCTACTGGTCGCTCCTCGATGTGAGCGTGATCCACCTGAAGAAGACCGATCTCTTCACGACCGTGATCCCGTCGAAGCTCTTCGAGTCGATGGGCATGGGCCTTCCGGTGCTGCACGGAGTCGCGGGCGAAAGCGCCGACATCGTGCGCGACGAAGGCGCGGGAATCCCGTTCGAGCCTGAGAATGTCGACGAACTCTGCGCGGCGCTCTCGCGGCTCAAGTCGAACCCCGCCGAGCTCGACGCGTTCAAGGCCAGCTGCCTGAAGGGCGCGCTCAACTACGACCGCACCGGCCTCGCGCTGCGCCTCATGCGCATCCTCGAGGATGTCGCCGCGAAGAAGCCGCCGAACGCCGCGTGACGCTCACACCGGCAGGCCGCGTTCCCTGCGCTCGAGCTCGCGCATCTTGACGACGATCATGTACTCGTACATCGACTGCAGCTTGCAGTAGGTGTAGCCCGCGCGTCCGTCGAGGAAGCCGCGCTTCAGCACATACATGTAGAGGAACTTGACGAGCGGCCGCAGCGGCAGGCGGAAGCTGAGCTCCTTCAGCGCGCGCCGACGCTCGAAGCGGTCGCCCGAGAAGAGCGCGCCGAGGCCCACGGGCTTCTCGCGCAGCTTCATGCCTTCCATCGCCTCGAACAGGCTGTACTTGTTGTGCTTGTCGAACCACTCCGTGATGCCCTTCGAGAAGTTGTAGTGCTCGAAGTAGTTGCGGAGATAGCCATGCGGCCCGTCGATCACGGGCACGGGATTCACGAGGCGCTCGAAGCGGATCTTGCCCGGCTTGAAGAACCGCATGATCATGCCGGGCGGCATCGCGTGGCGGATCCACTTGCCGAGGAAGTAGTTCTTCCGGCCGCAGTAGAACGCGACCTCGGGCCGCGCGGAATCGCGGGCGATTCGCAGGATCTCCTCGCGCAGCTCGGGCGTCATGCGCTCGTCGGCGTCGAGATAGAACACCCAGGGGTTCCTGAACTCGATGTTGTCCATCGCCCAGTTCTGGTGGCCCGCCCAGTTGTCGAACGGCCGCTCGACGATGCGCGCGCCCTTCGCGCGGGCGATCTCGACGGTCCTGTCCTTGCTCAGGCTGTCGAAGACGACGATGTCGTCGAAGCCCGCGAAACCGCCCGCGGGGCCAAGCGCGTCGAGGCATGCGCCGATGTTCGTCTCTTCGTTGAGCGTGAGGATGAGGATCGAGATGGCCATGCGGGGTCGTCGGAGCGGGTTCGTGCGCGGTGCCGCACCCATTCATCGGCCGAAACAGGGGGGGCTCCGCAGCCCGCGCGGGCGTTCCGTCAGCTCGAGCCGAAGTACCTTGCAGCCAGTTTCGCCTTGTCGCCGCTCTCCTCGAGCCCGATCAGCTGCTGGTCGACCGCGCTGCGGAGGGGGCTCGACCGCGGCAGGACGAAGGCGTACTTGTGCTTCTCGAAGAGCGGCCCGACCTCGGTGACCGGCAGCTCCGGGTGCGCGTGGTCGTAGGCCTCGAGCACGGCCCCGTCGCTCACGATGCCGGCGACTTGATGCGCAAGCAGCGCCTTCACGGCGTCGTCGATCGACGCGAACGAGTGGGTGGCGAACCCCGCGCGCCAGCAATAGCCCTCGGAGATCGTCCCCGCGAGCGCGCCGACGGGCTTGTTCCTGAGGTCGTCGACCGAGACCACGCTTCCCGCGGTCGCCTGCGCGGTCATCACCGCGGTCACGCTCGAGGTGATGTACGCGACGATGCCGACGCCGCAGACCAGCCAGATCGACGCGAGGATCTTGGTCATCCAGTTCGAGGTGGACACGACCTTGGTCTTGCCCGACATGGTGATCGAGACCGTGCGGTACAGCGACTCCGCGAAGCCCTCGTGCGTCGTCGCGGGGAACTCCTTGTCGACCCTGCGGAAGACATGCATCATCAGCAGGCTGACGGCCAGGAGGACGCCGCCCCCGTAGAGCGCGACCTCGATGTGCCCCCGCTCGACGAGCCCGTTCCACAGCTCGGCGAGCGAGTGCTTCGGGGCGGTCGTCACCATCACGCGCAGGCCGCCGTCGGCGATCGGGTACGAGAAGTCGACCTTGGCCGCGCGGTCGGCCGTGGCCGAGATGTCGCCGACGGCGATGTCGATCTCGCCCTTCGCGGCAGCGTCCACCACCGCATCGAAGTTCGGATACTCGATGAACTCGCTCTTCCGGTCGAGACGCAACGCGACCGCGCGCCAGAGGTCGATCGCGAAGCCGTCGTACTGCGCGCCCGGCGCGGCGACCTTGGGCCTCTCGACGAAGGAGGGCGACAGCACCACGCCCACCTTGAGCTGCGGCTCGGACTCCGCGCGCGCGTCGGCGTTTCCGATGGCGAGCGCGGCGAGCGCGATGAGCGCGATGAGCGCGAGGATGGGCTTGCGTGCCGTCATGGTGCGTGGAGCACGCGCTCAATCCGCGCGCTTCATCGTGAGTTCGATCACCTGCGGCTGCGCGGGCGCGTCGGGCTTCTTCGGGTCCTTCACCGGCTTCGACTCGATGCGCAGGGTCAGGCGGTCGGTGCCGTCCTCGGCCTTGGTGCGCGAGTAGGTCACGCTCGCGAGGTCGGCCGCGTGCGAGGTGGTTCCTTCGCCGAACTCGCCGTCCTCCACGGGCACGAAGCTCGCGGAGTTGTTCTCCGCCTTCGCGAGCTTGAGGAACATCGGCTCCTTGCGGCGGTCGTCGGTCTCGAACCGACCGTGGACATGCACCTGGCGCAGCACGATGCCCTTGCCGCCCGAGACGATCTGGGTGAACTCGAAGAAGGCCGGAGTCCCGTCGGGGCGCGTCTGGCGGAAGCTGCCGAGCATCGACTTGCCGCGCACGGGGAGCCACGACTCCTCGCTCACCATGCCGTTGGGAAGCGTGGTCACCCAATGACCCTCGAGGAACGCGAGCGGCGCGAGGGCCGCGTCGGGCGTGGCGGGAGTCCGCGGGCCGGGCTTGGCGGCGGGCGCAGCCGGCGCCGCGGGGGCGGGCTGCGCCTGCGGTTCGGACTGGACGGCGACGAAGGCGACGGAGAGCGCGAGGGTCAGGGCGAAGTGCATGGCAGGAAAGGTAGCAAACGGAAGGCTCGCTGTACGCTGCGGCGATGCAGCCTCTTTCGAACGCGCTTTCGTCCGCGCGCGCCTTGCTCGTCGCGCTCGTGTGGCTCGCGGTTGGACTTCCCGGGGTCGCCTCCGTCGCCTTGGCGCAGGACGCGTCTCCCGCGACGGCGCCCGCGAAGGCAACGGCAACGGCGAAGGCCGAACTGCAGGCCCGCCGCTCATGGTCGTTCGAGGAGGAAGGCGGCGCCGTCCGGATCGACAACGAGTTCAGCGGCGCGCGCGTCAACGCGTGCGAGCGGCTTGGTGCGCTCGACTACAAGATCGTGACGAGCCCCGAGAACACGCCGATCAACCCGAGCCCCTGGTACGCGTTTCGCGTGACGAGCGCGGTCGAGCGCGACATCACCGTGCGCATCGTGGTCGTCGCCAGCAAGGCGCGCCCGCGGCCGCGCATCTCCATCGACGGTGGACCGTTCGAGCGCGTGGCGTCAAAGGACTACGAGGGCGGCGAAGGCGCGAAGGAATGCGTGCTGCGGATGCGGGTCGGGCCGAAGCCGACCCTCGTCGCGAGCAACCACATGATCGGCATCGCGGAGATCGAGGCCTGGACCGACGCGACGACGGCGACTCTTGGCGTGCATCCCCGCGAAATCGGCCGTTCCGCCGCCGACCGCGCGATCCGCGCGTTCGAGTTCGGCGCGCCCGATGCGCGCGAGGCGATCATCGTGATCGGGCGCCAGCATCCGCCCGAGGTCGCGGGCACCGTCGGGCTCTTCCGCTTCATCGAGGCGCTCGCGGCCGACACCGAGACCGCGCGCGGGTTTCGCGCACGGTTTCGCGTGCTGTGCGTGCCGCTCGTGAACCCGGACGGCGTGCACGAGGGACAATGGCGCAGCACGCTCGGCGCGATCGACGCGAACCGCGACTGGGGCCCGTTCACGCAGGCCGAGACGCGCGTGGTGCGCGACGCGATCCTCGCGTTCGTCCGCGAGCCGGCGCGCACGCCGCGGCTCCTCCTCGATTTCCACGCGACCTCGAAGGACATCCTCTATGTCCCGCCCGACGACGCGCCGCTCGAGCCGCCGCACTTTGCGTCGCGATGGATCGCTGCGATTTCCGCGCGTTTCCCCGACTACGCCGTCGAGCAGAACGCGGAGAACAACCTGAAGGAATGGACCTTCAAGCGCTGGGCGTTCGAGACCTTCCGCGCGCCGGGAATCACCTACGAGCTCGGCAGCGCCGCGCCGCACGACCGCATCGCACGCATCGTGCCGGGCGCTGCGGAGGAGGCGATGAAGATCCTGCTCGCGGAGCCTGCGCCAGGCGCGGCGGGCGCGGCCGCGCGAGAGTCGCCCGCGACCGCCACGCCCTGAAATTCCGCCGAAATCGAGGGCTTGGAATTCGGAACACGGGCCCGCCGCCTAGCGTTCTCCCTCCATGCCTTCGCTCAAGACCATCCTCGCCTGCACCGCTGCCGTACCCGTCCTTGCGATCGCGGGCAGTGCGCTCAGTGAACTGGCAAATGGGGCGCTCAGTGAACTGGCAAATGGGGCGCCCAGCGATATCTCGGAAGAGCCCGTCGCTTCCACGCTCTCGCAGCCGTGGCAGCTTGGCGAGGCTGCGAGCGTCGCCGTCGCCCTCGACGGCCGCGGCACTTCGAGCCTCGCCTGGTCTGGCGAACGGCCGATCGGGCTTGAGAGCCGGCACCAGCTTGGCGAAGGTGTTTCGCTTCACTTCGGCGCAGAGGCGCTTGCGGGGCAGACGCAGAGCGGGGCGACTCTGAACGCCTCCGACTGGCAGGCGGGCGCCGCCCTCCGCGCGAAGCTCGACAGCCACTGGACCGCGGGCGTCGGCGGAGGCTGGCGATCGACGACATCCACATCGACTTCAGGCCTCTCGACCTTCCTCGACTCCGACCGCCGCGGCGGAGGTTTCGATGAGGGCGAAGGGGTCGTGTGGCTCCGCCTCAGCGCCGAGTTCTGACGAACGGCCCCGTCAACCCGCCCACCCGTCAACTCGTCAACCCGCCCACCCGTCAACCCGCCCACCCGGCGCGCGCCGCCGCCGCGCGCTGCAGGCTCTCGGACTTTGGCCCGCGTCTCCCCAGGCGCCTCGAACTGAATCTGTCTCTTCGGAGCCCTGATTTGCGCGATTGCAGTGCGCGATCGGTGTAGGCTCAGCGCATGACCCTCCGGACCCTTGCCGCCGCCGCAGCGCTCGTCTGCTCCTCCTCGCTCCACGCGACCGACATCTATGTGACCGGCTTCAACGACTACGGCACCGCCGCGCTGAGCGGCCAGCTGGCGTGGATCGGCGTCGGTGGAACCTGGGCGGTGAGCGGCGCGACGAACTCGCCGTTCCTGCCTGCGAATGTCATCGGCCCGGGCGTCAATCCAGGCGTCGACCCTGTTGGCGGCCGCGGCAAGATGGTGCGGCTGTGCACCGAGCGCTTCAACAACGGTCGCACGAAGGCGTGGCTCGACCTTTCCAACAGCGGCAAGTGGGCGGCGGCGAGCGTGGGTGGCAACACGGTGCTCGAGACCAAGGTCAAGATGTTCATCCCGAGCGGTCAGCCCGTGACCTCGACCTTCGGCGTGATGATCTCGAGGAGCGCGGCGGAGACTTCAGGCGGGTTCCTCGTGAGCGCGCAGAACGGCGCGATCAGCCTGCTGAACGGCGGCTACGCGGCGTCGAACCGCATCGCGACCGGCGCGACTGCGACGCTCAACGCATGGAATGAATACACCTACCGCTGGAATGTCGCGACCGGCGAAGGCAAGCTGATCGTGAACGGCACGGCGGTCGCGACGCACACGACGACGCTTTCGGGCGCCGTGTATGCGTCGAACCTCTTCGCGACGACGGACGCGACGCCCGGCACGAGCAACGCGTTCGGATTCTTCGACGACCTGTCGCTCGCGGCGGTCGCGCCAGTGGTTCCGTGCTCGGGCGACCTGAACGCCGACGGCGCGCGCGACGCGAGCGACCTCGCGGTCATGCTCGGCGCGTGGGGCACGGCCGGCGGCGATGTGAATGGCGACGGCACCACGAACGGGTCTGACCTCGCCGTCCTGCTCGGTGGCTGGGGCGCGTGCCCGTAAGCCGCGCGGAACGGACAGCGATCGATCATGCCCCAAAGCCATCACCAAAAAGCCTTCCCCACGCATCGCGCGGAGAAGGCCTATTCTTGCGGGTCGATGACCGATCACGCGATCACGGGCA
>CAIXEV010000013.1 GCA_903918555.1 uncultured bacterium
CGTGCGATCTTCTCCGCGCGGCCGCGCTTCATCGACGCCGTCGCTGCGACCGCCCTGAGGTCGTCGAGCGTGAAGCCGTCGCGCTTGCCGGCGAGGCTCATCTGGTGGTGCGCGGTCCACGCGCCCGACGGGTTGTAGGCGTACATCACATCGAACGCGGGCGCGAGCGACCACTGGCCGCGTCTATCCATGAGGAACGCGATGTTCTTGACATGATCGTCCTGGTTGCGGGCGACCACATTGAAGACCATCCGTCGGAACTGCTCCTCGACCGCGTCCATCGAGAGCCCGAGCCTGCGGATGACAGTGAGCGCCTGTTCGTACGAATGCGCCGCGGCGTCGTTGAAGTCGAGGTGCGCGAGCGCGGCGAGCGACTGCATGTGCAGCTTGTCGCCATTCTCGAGTCGATCGAAGCGCTTCGTCATGAAGTGTCGTCGCCCGCCTTCCTCGAAGAGCCTGCATTCGGACATCTCGATGCCCGCTGCCTTGGCCATGAGCGAGTAGGCGAATTCGATCGCGCCGAAGCCGTTCGGGTCGGCGAGGTCGCGGTCGGTGTTGTTCGAGACACCGTCGAACTTCATCAGCCAGTACTCGAACCCGCTCGGCGCCTTGACCTGGCCTGAGCGAACCTCATTGGTCGTCGGGTTCCACGCGATGACGGCCTTGGCGCGCGCGCCACCGGCGGATGCGCCGACGCGCAGAATCTCGCGCAACGCGTGTTCGCGCTGCGGGTCTGCGAACGACGCGCGCAGGCCCGACCGGCTCGCGAGCACCTCGGAGGCGAGCGCGACCAGCGAATCGACCTTGACGGGCGTCGACACGCGCGCCTGTGGCCCCTTCGTTGGCTTGAACTCGAGCGCGCCGATTCCGCGCGAGCCCGTGTAGCACAGGCGCTCGACGGCGTCGATCTCCTGCGGGAGCCGCCCTTGCGAGGCGAGCCATGCATCGATCACGGCGTTGCCGAACTTGTCGGGCAATGCGTCGGCGAGCATGCCAGGCAGACCGTGAAACGATTCCCGTGCGAGCTGCGGGAACGAGTAGATCTGCGCGGCGAGCGGCATCATGAGCGGCGCGACTTCGATACCGCTTTGCCTGAATGCAGCGGTGTACTCGAAGGCCGCGACGGCGCCGGGGCCGTCGACCGACACTGCGCCGATCGTGCTTCCCCAGAGGAGCACCTCTGCGACGGTGCTCATGCTTCACCTCGGGGGTTCACTCGGGGTTCACCCCGCGACTTCGTCGACTCGTCGCCCCATGTCCACTCGGCGGTTGCTGGCTTGCTCGACGGGCTGCGCTTCTTCGCGCCGCCCGACGCGCGCCGACGCTCTTTCGCGCGCATGCGCAGTTGTGCCAGCGGGCCCGGGAGCGGCGGGGGGACGAACGCATCGAGGTTGCCGAGGAGCCCGAGCGCGCGGACCACGCGGATGAGGTTGGTGAGCTGAGTCGACTCGCCGCTCTCGAGGCGGATCACGGTTCGCTTCGAGACGCCGGCCTCGTGGGCGAG
>CAIXEV010000014.1 GCA_903918555.1 uncultured bacterium
AAGAAGGAAGTCGCGTCGCCTGCCGCGGGCACGGTCGAGTCGATCAGCACGACGACCGGCCAGATGATCCTGCGCGGCGCGCCGATTCCCGTCGAGGTGAAGGCGTACATCGACGGACGCGTGACGGAGGTCTTCGCAGGCGAAGGCGCGCTGATCGAGACCGACGCGGCGTTCGTGCAGGGGATCTTCGGCGTCGGTGGCGAAACGGTCGGGCCGGTCCGCATGGCGTGCACGCGCCACGACCAGCCGCTCGACGCGCAGCTCATCAAGCCGGACATGAAGGGCATGGTCGTCGTCGGCGGCGCGCGCGTGACCGCGGCCGCGGTGAAGGCGGCGCAGGCCGCAGGCGTCGCTGCGATCATCGCGGGCGGGATCGACGACGCGGACCTCCGCGAGATCCTCGGCTACGACCTCGGCGTCGCGATCACGGGCACCGAGAAGATCGGGCTCACGATCGTCATCACCGAGGGTTTCGGCGACATCGCGATGGCGGAGCGCACCTTCGCGCTTCTCAAGAGCTTTGACGACGGCAAGGGCGGCCGCGAGGCGAGCGTGAACGGCGCGACGCAGATCCGCGCGGGCGTGATGCGTCCCGAGATCGTCGTCGCGCGGCGCGCGGGCGACGCAGAGCCCGCGCAGGGCGCGCGGCCGGAAGAGGGCGCGCTCGAGATTGGCACGCAGGTGCGTCTGATCCGCGACCCGTACTTCGGCCTGCTTGGCGCGGTGTCCGCGCTTCCGAGCGAACCCGCGGTGCTTGGCTCCGGCTCGAAGGCGCGCGTCCTCGAGGTGAGGCTTGGCGACGGGCGCAGCGTGACGGTGCCGAGGGCGAACATCGAGCTGATCGAGACCTGAGCTGGTTAGGCCTGGAGCGCCGCGTGGCGCAGCAAGGAGACTTCATGCAGCGAACGACTTCAGCGCGCGGAATCACGGCCTTGGTCGCGATTTCCGCGGCGTTGCTCGCACCGTGCACCGTCGCGATGGCGCAGGCGGGCGACGCGGTCGCGGCGTCGGAGCGCGGTTGGTTCCGCGGCGACCGCACGGCGCTGCTGGTGGCGCTCGGCGTCGTGGGCATCGCGATCGTCATCGCGATCATGCGCGCGCGCGCCGGACACCCGGTGAAGATCCGCCGCATGCCCGCGCTCGAGGCGGTCGACGAGGCGATCGGCCGCGCGACCGAGATGGGCCGCCCGGTGTTCTTCATCCCCGGCATCCAGGACATGACCGACATCCAGACGGTCGCGGGCGTCACGATCCTCGGCCGCGTCGCGCGGACGGCGGCCGAGTACGACGCGAAGCTCGAGGTGCCCACGAGCCGCTCGATCGTCATGTCGGCGGCGCGCGACATCGTCCAGGCCGCCCACTTCGAGGCCGGCCGCCCCGACACCTTCGACGCCGGAAGGATCAACTACATCACCGACGAGCAGTTCGGCTATGTCGCGGCCGTCACCGGCTCGATGATGCGCGAGAAGCCCGCGGCATGCTTCTACATGGGCGCGTTCTACGCCGAGAGCCTCCTCTTCGCGGAGAACGGCAACTCGATCGGCGCGATCCAGATCGCCGGCACCGCCGAGCCGTCGCAGCTGCCGTTCTTCGTGGCGGCGTGCGACTACACGCTGATCGGCGAGGAGTTCTTCGCGGCGAGCGCGTACCTCTCGGGCGAGCGCGTGCAGCTTGGCTCGATCCAGGGCCAGGACATCGGCAAGATGCTTGCGGTGGGGCTGATCGCGGTCGGCGTCGTGGTCGGCACGATCGGCGCGGTCGATCCGAGCGGCAAGGTCTCGGCTGCGTTTGAAAACCTGAAGAGTCTCATCGGAGGCTGAACCATGCTGCAGCGAACCATTCCAATCGCGATCCTCTGCCTGTCGGGCGCCATCATGGTGGGGGCCTACTTCATCTCGTCGGCCCAGAGCTGGGGCGAGACGGTCACCACCTGGTTCAACATCCTCGCCGCGGTCGCCTTCGTGCTCGGCGCAGGGAACCTCATCGCGATGAACCTCGAGAAGATCTCGTCGCAGCGCCCGGGCTGGGGCTACGCCGCGATCACGCTCGTGTCGTTCGCCTTCATGCTCGTGGTCGGGCTCCTCAAGCTCGGCGCGGTGCCGAACGACAAGCACCCCGACATCCACCTCGCGGGCAGCTACGACACCCCGGCGTCGCCCTTCGGCTGGATGTACGAGTATGTGATGTCGCCGCTCACCGCGACGATGTTCGCGCTGCTTGCGTTCTATGTGGCGAGCGCCGCGTTCCGCGCGTTCCGCGCCAAGAACACCGAGTCGATCCTGCTGCTCGGCACGGCGTTCATCGTGCTCCTCGCGCAGACCGCCGCCGGCATGTTCCTCACGGGATGGATTCCGGAGGACAGCGCCTTCGCGTTCCTGCGGCTCGACAAGATCAAGGCCGGCATCATCGAGCATGTCCAGACCGCGGGCATGCGGGCGATCATGATCGGCATCGCGCTCGGCATCGCGGCCATGAGCCTGCGTCTCATCCTCGGCATCGACCGCAGCTACCTCTCGAAGAACTAGCCCGCGCACGGCGCCCACGCACCGAGAACACGCATGACGAACCCCCAACACATCGGCGGCATCCGCGGCTTCTTCGCGAGGCTCGGCGGCATCGACCGCCGCTGGATCTTCCTCGCGATGGGCCTGTCGATCGCGATTCCGATCCTCCTCAAGCTGCGCTTCCCCGAGTACCCCGGGCCGATGGCCAAGGCGACCTTCGACGCGGTCGAGAAGGTGCCGGAAGGCTCGACCGTGCTGCTGTCGTTCGACTACGACCCCGCGAGCGCCGCGGAGCTGCAGCCGATGGCGAGCGCGCTGGTGCACCACTGCGCGTCGCGGAAGCTCAAGATCGTCTTCATGGCGCTCTGGCCGCTTGGCAAGCAGCAGGCCGACCGCACGATCGACACCGTGCTGAAGCCGTTCCATCCCGAGTACCGCGAGGGCATCGACTACGCGCAGCTTGGCTTCCAGGCGGGCAACGAAGGCGTCATCAAGGTGATGGCCACCAATCTCCCGAAGCAGTACCCGAACGACGCCGACGGCAAGGCGATCGGCGACATCCCGCTGCTCAAGGACACGAAGGATCTCGGCGCGTTCAAGCTGGTGGCCTCCATCTCCGCCGGATATCCCGGCGCCAAGGAGTGGGTGCAGTACGGCAACGGCGCGATGCCGGACGCGTTCGAGGTGGTGAGCGGCTCGACGGGCGTGCAGGTCGGCCAGCTGCTCCCGTACTACCCGAAGCAGATGGAAGGCCTGCTCGTGGCCGTGAAGGGCGCGGCTGAGTACGAGATGCTCGTCGAGGCCAAGTACCCAGCCGCGGATCCAGAGGTGATCGGACAGGGACGCGTGCGCATGGGACCGCAGCTGGTCGCGCACCTCCTGATGATCGCGCTGATCGTGCTCGGCAACATCGCCATGATCGCGGGTCGTCCGCGCGGAGGTGCACGGTGAACGAGTCCATGACGAACGGCAACGATGAGAAGCCGGCCACGCGGCGGCGCTCCAGCTTCCTCTGGTTCTCGCTTGCGTTGCTCGGCATCTCGCTCTGCGTGCTGCGCGTGGCGGTCGCATCGCAGGACGGCGCAGCGGCAAGCGCAGAGGCCGCGCGCACGCTCTGGCAGTCGATCGGAATCTGGGTCGCGGCGTTCATGACGCTGGGCATCTTTTCCTTCCTCTACAAGGACAATCCGTTCTACAAGGTCTGCGAGAGCGTGCTCATCGGCGTCTCGGCGGCCTACTGGATGGTCTCCGCGTTCTGGTCGACGCTGGTGCCGCAGCTCTTCGCGAAGCTGAGCCCGACGCTCGTCAAGAGCTACGCGATGCCGTCGCTCACGCCATCCGAGACGCCCGGCCTCGACTTCGCGCTCGCGCTCGTGCCGCTCGCGCTCGGCGGCATGCTCCTCTGGCGATTGGCGCCGAAGGGCCAGTGGATCTCGGTCTGGCCGATCGCCATGGTCATCGGCGTGACCGCGGGCCTGCGCCTCATTTCGGCGGTCGAGTCGGACTTCCTCGCGCAGATCAGCGCCACGATGCGCCCGCTCATCGCGCTCGAGACGACCACCGACGCCGCCGGCGTCGCCACGCGGTCGTTCGATTTCTGGGGCACCGTCGGTGGATTCGTCGGCGTGATCGGCGTGCTGAGCGTGCTCTCCTACTTCCTGTTCTCGATCGAGCACAAGGGCGTCGTCGGCAAGTCTGCTCGCCTCGGCATCTGGTTCCTGATGATCACCTTCGGCGGCGCCTTCGGCCTCACCGTGATGGGACGCATCACGCTGCTTGCGCAGCGCTTCGAGTTCCTCTTCAAGGACTGGCTCGGCATCGGCTGACCGCGCGCCGCGCGTGCGACCGCCCACCGAGATCCCGCCCACGCACGCGCGCAGGCGGGACCCCGGGTTTCGGAGGCGTCGGTACGGCCGCTACGAACAGGCCCGTCAGCGTCGTCGTCGTCGTGACACGCATCCCGCGAGACCGAGCAGCGCGATCGCGCCGGCCGGTGCCGGAACGGGCGTGCCGGTCACGGCGATGTTGTCGAAGCGGATGCTGCCGGTGCTTCCGGTCGCGCCATCGATCACGAAGCGCAGCGTCAGGTATCCGCTGCTCGCCGCGCCGAGCGATGCAAGCGAGTAGCTCTGCAGCTCCCACGCCGTCGCGTTCGAGCTGAAGCTCGCGAGCGTCCGCCAGCCGAGACCGCTCCAGTAGTCGATGCGGTTCGAGCCGAAGCCCGTGCTCGAGCGCCGCGTCGCGAAGCTGAACGCAAGGTCGGTGAAGCCGTCGGTGGCAAGCTCGACGCGAAACGACGCCTGGTTGTAGACATTGCCGACCACGGCAAGCGCGTTTCCTGCGAGTTCACCCGGCTGCGCGCCGAGCGTCGTGCCCTGCATCAGCCCGAGACCCATGCCAAGCCCCGTGCAGTCGAGCGTTCCGAGGCCCGACGACGCAGGCAGCACCGTGCTCGACGCTGGGTCGAGCGCGTTGAGGTTCCACGCGGCGATGAGCGCGGCGTCGGCCCGTGCGCCCCCGAACCCGATCGCGAGCACCGTGACGACGAGCCCGAGAACACCCGCGGCACCCGCTGCGCCGGCGCGGCGGCCGACCCCGTGGACCCCGTGAACCCCGTGAACCCCGTGGACCCCGTGGACCCCGTGAACCCCGTGAACCCCTTGGGCACCGTGAACCTTCTCACTCCATGCGATACCGATCTGGGACATGCTCCCATTCCTCTCCCGGGCTCCTGCCCGCTGGTTGGATGTCGCCCGCGCGCCCTGTTGCGCAGCGGGACGAGGCCAATCTAACGCGACCGCGGGGTGGGTCTGTGATTTTTCACACTTTTGCAGGAGCTATTCTTTCGACCGATGATGGGCCGTCGCCGCGGACGGTGAAAGCACCTGCGCGCCAATCGGAACCAGTCGCGCTCGTCGCCCGTCGAACATCGCTCGTCGAACAAAGCCCGTCACGCACAGCTCATCATCCAATCGCCCGTCATGTCCGTCTCCGGCTCCTCAACCTCACGCAACTGGTACTGGTCGCAACGCGGCATCACCATGGGCCCTGTCGACTTCGCGGAGCTGCGGCGGCTGGTGAGCGAAGGATCCGTCACGGCGACGAGCTGGATCTACAACCCGGTGCAGAGCGCGTGGGTGCAGGCATCGACGGTGCCCGAGCTCATGGATGCAGCGCCGCAGCCATCCGTCGCACCGCCGCCGGACGCGCCGCTGCCTTCGACGGTCTACTGCCGCTTCTGCGGCGCAGCCGCTTCCGCCAACGCGTCCCACTGCACGGCCTGCGGCCGCCCGATGGGCAACGCGCAGGGCTTCGTCATCGACGGGAAGACCGCCGCGATCATCTGCCGCGCGAGCGTGCTCGCGACCGTGGCGCTGCCGGTGGTCGCGATCTTCGCGCCCATCATCCTGTGGGGCATCCACTCGAACGATCAGGCGATCGTGCGCGAGGCGCGCGCGGCGATCAACTGCCACATCACGATGCTGGTCGTCTCGCTCGTCGCGTTCCTGATCGGCGTCGTCGGCCTCGTCGTCTTCATCGGCCCCATCATCACGGGGCTGATCTTCATCGCGCTCTATGTCTACGCGATCGTCGTCGGCATCCGCGGGCTCATCGCGGCGTCGAAGAACGAGCCGTTCGAGTACCCGTTCTCGGTGCGGTTCATCCGCTGACGGCCGCGCCACCGCGCGGAACGGCCCGTTGCGCCGTCAGCCGCACCGCCAGCTCGATCGCCGCCTTCATCGATCCTTCGCTCGCCTGGTTGCGCCCGGCGATGCCGAAGGCCGTGCCGTGATCGGGGCTCGTGCGCACAAGCGGAAGCCCGAGCGTCACATTCACGGCCTTGTCCCAGCCGAGCAGCTTCACCGGAATCAGGCCTTGGTCGTGGTACATCGCGACCACGAGGTCCCACGAGCCTGCGGCAGCATCGATGAAGATCGTGTCGCCTGAGAACGGTCCATGCACATCGATGCCGTGGCTGCGCGCGAGGTCGATCGCGGGCCTGATGACGCGGATCTCCTCGTCGCCGAAGAGGCCGTTCTCGCCGGCGTGCGGGTTGAGGCCGCAGACGGCGATCTTCGGCTTCGCGATGCCGAGCTCGAGGCACATCTCGTGGCCAAGCACGATCGGCTCGTGCACGCGGCCGATCGTGAGCAGGTTGCGCAGCTCCATCAGCGGCACATGCGTGGTCGCGAGCACGACCTTGAGCCGCGGCGAGACGAACGCCATCGCCTGGCGCTTCGCCTTGGTGCGCGCGGCGAAGAGCTCGGTGTGCCCGGGCCAGCGGAAGCCGGCCATGCTCCACGACTCCTTCGAGATGGGCGCCGTGACGATCGCGTCGAGGCGCCGCGGGTCGCCCGAGGGGCGCAGCGCGTCGGTGATCGCCTCCTCGACGAAGGTCTTGGACGCGAGTCCGCCGAGCTTCGATGGTTCATGCGTGCTGCCGAGCGTGGACGCGACGCCGTAGTCGATGACGGTGAGATCGCCGAGCACCATGCTGCCGTCGCGAGCGTGGTCGATCGACGAGCGGAACCAGGTCGGGTGCACATTCGCGCGGTCGGCCGCGGCGAGAAGCAGTTCGTTGTCGCCGTAGATCACGAAGCGCGCGGACCCACGCAGCGCGGGATCTCCGAGCGCCTTCACGACGACCTCGGGCCCGATGCCGAGCGGGTCGCCCATGGTGATGCCGACGAGTGGCTTGGCCATCGGCTCTAGGGTAGCGGGTGATGGGGTGGCGACGGGACCGCCGCGAATGGCGGTGGCCCCGTGATTCGCGTGTTCGCTTGTTTTGTGCTGCTGGCGGGACCGGCCCTTCGGGCCGCGCTGTCGACGCTTCGGATGGTTCTGCTAGCACTGCTTGCTTCGCAAGCACGTGGCACCCGCCGCTCCGGGGGAGCGGCGGCGTCTTGGGTGGAGATGTCACAGATCGCCGCCGACGACAGGCCGGCGGCGTCTTGTGTGGGGATGTCACGGGTCGCCTCTGACGACAGGGCGGCGGCGTGGTGTGTGG
>CAIXEV010000015.1 GCA_903918555.1 uncultured bacterium
CCTCGCGCGCGGCCTTGTCGCCGGGCGTGGGCGCGTACTTCGTCATGCCCTTCTCGAGCGCCTGAATGGCCACGCGCTTGATGTTGTCGGGCGTGTCGAAGTCGGGCTCGCCCATCGCGAAGGCGACGACATCGCGCCCCTTTGCGCGCGCGGCGGCGACCTTGGCGCCGACGGCAAGGGTGGCGGACTCGGACATCGACGCGATGCGGCTCGAGACGAACATGCGGGGAATGTAATGTTTCGTGCGCCGCGCGGAAGGCCGGTCGCGGCTACACTTGCCGCCCCTATGCACTACGACGCTCATCAACCGGTGATCGACGAGCTGGAGGCGCGGATCAACACGCTCCGCGACTCGCTTTAACTACGATCAGAAGCTCGCCGAACGGGCCGCGTTCAACGACCGCATGAACGCCCCCGAGTTCTGGAACAACCCGAAGGCCGCCCAGAAGGTCATCGAGGAAAGCAAGGTCGTCCGCGCCATGGTCGAGCCGCTCGAGGAGGCCATCGCGCTTCTCGAGGACTCGAAGGTCGGCTACGAGCTCGCCAAGGAGGCCGGCGACCGCGAGATGCTCGCCGAGGTCGACGAGACGCTCTTCGGCCTCCAGTCGAAGATGGACAAGATCGAGCAGCAGTCGCTGCTGTCGGGCAAGCACGATCACCGCAACTGCTTCGTCGCGATCCAGGC
This sequence comes from uncultured bacterium, assembly GCA_903918555.1. Classification (GTDB taxonomy): domain Bacteria; phylum Planctomycetota; class Phycisphaerae; order Phycisphaerales; family SM1A02; genus QWPT01. The sequence goes on from CAIXEV010000015.1 coordinate 686, forward strand.
CGGCGCCGGCGGAACCGAGGCGGAAGACTGGGCGGGCATGCTCGAGCGCATGTACCTCTACTACTTCCAGGAGATGGGCTGGAAGATCGAGGAGATCTCGCGATCGCTCGGCCCGGAGGCGGGCGTCTCCGAAGTGTCGTACCGCGTGATCGGGCCGTTTGCCTACGGCTACATGAACTGCGAGCGCGGCACGCACCGCCTCGCGCGCGTGTCGCCGTTCAACGCCGAAGGCAAGCGCCAGACGAGCTTCGCCACCGTCGATGTCACGCCCGAGTTCGAGCACGGCGACCTCGTGATTCCCGACAAGGACCTCGAGATCGTGGCGTTCGTGCGCGCGTCGGGCCCCGGCGGGCAGAATGTCAACAAGGTCGCGTCGGCGATCCGCGTCACCCACTTGCCGACCGGCATCCAGGTCGTCGCGAGCACCTACCGCGACCAGCCGCAGAACAAGGCGCAGGCCCTCGCGGTGCTGCAGGCGAAGCTCGAGCAGATCGAGGAAGAGCGCCGCGCGGCCGAACTCACCGCCGCGACCGGCGGCAAGGTCTCGCGCGACTGGGGCAACCAGATCCGCTCGTATGTCTTCTACGACAACCGCGTGAAGGACCACCGCAGCGGCCACGAGGTCGGCAATCCGCAATCGGTGCTCGACGGCCGCGTCGCCGATTTCGTCGACGCCGAGCTGAAGCGCCGGCGCGCGGAGCGCGGCTGATGAACCCCGGCGCGGACGCAGGTGCGGACGCGGCAAACGCGAGCGGGCTCCGCGTGGATGGCGTGTCGTTTGCGCGCGGCGCCCGCACGGTGCTCGACCGCGTCTCGTTCGGCGTCGCGCGCGGGCGCGTGGTCGCCGTGCTTGGCCCGTCGGGCGCGGGAAAGAGCACGCTCCTCTCGCTCATCGCCGGCTTCGAGCGGCCGAACGCGGGCACGATCGCGTTCGACGACGCCGACTGGCGCGCGCTCGACCCCGTGGCGCGCTGCGTTGGCGTGAGTTTCGACGACGCGGCGCTGCACGAACACC
>CAIXEV010000016.1 GCA_903918555.1 uncultured bacterium
GCGGCCGGCGTCTTGTGACACTCCGACGAAACCCGTCGGCCCCTCGTCGGCAGCGTCCTGTGACATTCCTACGAAATCCATCGGCCTCTCGTTGGCGGCGACGTGTGACATCTCGTCGGGTTGCGCCGCCGCTCCAAAGGAGCGGCGGGTGCCACGTGCTTCCTCGCTTCGCGAGGAAGCAGTGCTAGCTGAACCACCCGAGTCCACGACAGCGCGCCGCGCGAAGCGCGGCGGTCCCGCCGTGATCGCGCAGGCGCTCGCGCCGTCAGCTCGATGCGCGTGCCCGTGGCATCCAGTCGACCGCCAGTCGCCCGACGCCGAGTGCGGCCGCCGGTGGAAGCAGCGCGCCCGCGAGGTTCATCCACATCGGGTGCGGGATCACGATGAGGTTCATCGCGACGAACGCCACGCTGACCGCGCCGACCGCGACCGAGAGCGGCATGAAGTTCGCGCCGCCGACGCGGCACGCCGCGAAGGTTCCGAGCGCGGCGCCGAGCACCCACGCGACGACCACGCTGAGAAGCGCGCCGATCGGCATGTCATGCATCGCCGCTGCGATCGCCTCGCGCCAGTTCGGGTCGCCGCTCTGCATCAGCGCCTTCGCATCGAGCATCGACTGCGGCACTTCGAAGAGGCGCGCCCCGAGACCCTCGAAGAGTCCCGTGAACGCAGCCATCACGAGGATGCCGGCGGGCAGCGCGAGCGCGAAGCGGATCTTCTGCAAGTTCATGCGCGGGAGCGTACAGCGTTCGCTGCGGCGCACGATGCAGCGACTATGCTGTGCGCTCGCATCACTGAAGGAACCACCTATGCCACGCACGCTCGCGATTGTTCGGACCTCCATGCTCGCCGGGCTCTCGCTGAGCATCCTCGTCGGCCTCGGCGCGTGTGTGCCGAAGCAGCAGGGGATGAGCGGCCCGTCCGCGCCGTCCGCCTCCGACTCGGCGATGCAGGTCGCGCCCACGGCGCCGCAAGGCGCAGCGACGACCTCCGCGCCCGCCGCAGCGCCGGCCGAAGACACCTGGCCGCGCATCTTCGCCGTCGGCAGCGACTCGGTCACCGTCTATCCGCCGAGCTTCCAGACCTGGGACGCGATGCAGCTGACGGGCACCTGCGCGTTCTCGCTCGCGGCGCAGGGCGCGCAGGCGGAGAGCTTCGGCACGCTGTCGTTCAGCGCGTCGACGGAGGTGAACAAGCTCAACCGCATCGTCTCGCTCACGAACATCCAGGTGACCGGCGTGTCGCTGCCGTCGAATCCCGCGAAGCAGAACGCGCTGCAGTCGGGGCTTGAGTCGGCGGGCGCGGGCCGCGCGCTGTCGCTCTCGCTCGACCGCCTCGAGGCGGCGGTGCCCGGCATGAAGACGGCGCCGGTCGCGCCGACCGCGCCGCTCCTCAACAATCCTCCCGCGCTCTCGATCGTGACGAAGCCGACCGTGCTCGTGCCGATCCAGGGCAACCCCGTCATGCAGCCGATCGACGGCGCGAATCTCCAGCGCGTCATCAACACGCCGATGCTTCTCGTGCAGGATTCGACGGGTGCGTTCTGGCTGAAGATCGCCGACGGCTGGATGACCGCGCCCGCGCTCGGCGGCCCGTGGACGGTCGGATCGCCGTCGGGCAGCGCCGCGACCAGCCTCGCAGCCGCGACGAAGTGGGCCTCGACGCAGCCGTCGATCAACCTGCTCGCGCCGTCCGAGCAGGATGTCGCCGGCAACGCCGACAAGGCGCAGACCGCGTCGCTCGCGAAGTCGGCGCCTGCGATCGTCGTCTCGACCGCGCCCGCCGAAGTGCTCGTCATCGAGGGCGCGCCCGTCTGGCAGCCGCTCGGCGCCTCGGGCCTCCAGTATGTCTCGAACACCGGCGCGAACATCTTCCAGATGCAGGCGACGGGCGCGATGTATGTGCTCGTCTCGGGCCGCTGGTTCACCGGCGCAGCGCTCGCCGGCCCGTGGACCTACACGCCGCCCGCGCAGCTGCCGACCGCGTTCATGCTGATCCCGCAGGACAGCCCGAAGGAGAATGTGCTCGCGTCGATTCCCGGCACCGCGCAGGCGCAGGAGGCCGCGATCGCGAACGCCGTGCCGCACATGGCGCGCGTGCCGGTCGATCAGGCGATGCCCGCCGTCGCGGTGATCGGCGGCAAGCCGCAGTGGGTCGAGATCCCGACGACGAGCGTCAAGGTGCTCGCGAACTGCGCGACGACGGTGTTCGATGTCCGCGGCACCTGCTACGCGGTGGTGAACGGCGTCTGGTTCCGCGCGGATTCGCTCACGGGAACCTGGAAGGTCGCGAAGAGCGTGCCCTCGGCGATCTACGCGATTCCGCCGTCGAGCCCGTACTACTTCGCGACCCATGTGCGCGTCTACAGCGCGACGCCCGACTATGTGCTCGTCGGCTACACGCCGGGCTACTTCGGTGCGTACATGCAGGACGGCGTCGTCGTCTACGGCACGGGCTACTGGTACGCGCCGTACTGCTCGTCGGTGTGGGTGCCGGTTCCGATGACCTACGGTTGCTGCGCCGCGATGAGCTACAACCCGTGGGGCGGTTGGGCGTTCGGCTTCGGCATGGGCATGGCGGTCGGATGGGCGGTTGGCGCGAGCACCTGGCACTGCGGCCCGTATCCGTGCTGGGGCCCGTACTACGGCGGCTTCGGCGCGCACGGCGCGTACGCGTGGGGCCCTGGCGGCTGGGCCGCGACGACAGGCAATGTCTATCACCAGTGGGGCGATGTCTCGACGATGTCGCGCACGAGCGCTGGCTACAACGCGTGGACCGGCAACCAGTGGGCCACGCACACGGGCGCCGCGTACAACTCGACGACGGGCGCGCGAGCGGCCGGCCAGCGTGGTTATGTCGACAACGCGTACACGGGCAAGTGGGCGTCGGGCGCGCGTGGCGCGGGCTACAACCCGACGACGGGCAACTACGCGTCGGGTCGCGCGGGCGTCGCTGGCAACAGCGATGGCGCGAAGGTCGCGGCGGGCGCGGGCACGGTCGGCAACACGAAGACCGGCCAGAGCGCGAGCGTCGCGGGCGTCAAGACCGACAACGGCGCGTGGGGCGTCGCGCGCGGTTCGGATGGCACGGCGGTCGCCGCGGGCAACAATGTGTACGGCTACCACGATGGAAGCGCGTACCGCTACAACGATTCGTCGAACTCCTGGCAGCACGCGGGCTCCGACAACAACTGGTCGGATGTGAAGGACAGCGCGACGAAGTCGGATCTCGACCAGATGCAGTCGACGCGATCCGATGGCGATTGGCGGGCATCGAACTCGTCGCGCTGGCAGTCGGGCGGCGATGGCTTCGGCGACGGCGCGCGCGACGACAGCGGCAGCAGCAACTGGGATCACTCGTCGTTCGGCCGCAGCGACTCAAGCGGCGACGCGGGCCGCTGGGGCCGTTCGAGCAGCTTCGGCGGATTCCGCGGCGGCGGCGGCGGTGGCGGTTTCCGCGGCGGTTTCCGCCGCTGAACCAGCGCGTTCCAGGTCCGGCCGCGGGGGCGGTTGGCGTGGGTCAAGCCGGAGCGAGCAAGCTGCGACGCAGGTTGCGAGCGCTCTAATGAAGCGCGCTCGGATGCCACACCGTCTTCAAGTCGACGAACGGCTGGATCGCGAACGGCGAATGCCAGAACGCGTCGTCGTCGAGCGCGGGCGCATCGTGGAAGAGACACACGCGCTTGAGGTTCTCCGCGGCGCCGAGTTCGAGCGCCTTCGCGTCGGCCGCGGGGAGCCGCGCGCCCGCGACGCCCGCGATCTCGCGGTGCGACGCGATCCACGGGCAGAGCTCCGCGCGCGCGCCCGTGAGGATGTTGATGATCCCCGCGGGCACATCGCTCGTCGCGACGGCCTCCGCGAACGCAATCGCAAGCGGCGCGTTCGCAGCGGGCTTCCCCTTGCCTGACGCGGCGGTGATCGGCGCGACGACGATCGCGGAGTTTCCGGCAGCGACGACCGGCAGCATGAGCGACACCATCGAGAGAAGCGGCCGCTCGTCGGGCATCACCACCGCCACCGTGCCCATCGCCTCGGGCATCGTGAAGACGAAGTACGGCCCCGCGACCGGCTGCTTGCCGCCGAGCACCGCCGCGATCTTGTCGGTCCAGCCCGCGAAGCACACGCAGCGGTCGATCGCGCGGTCGACTTCCTTCGCGGCCTCGGCCTTCGAGCGACCCTCGATCGACACCATCAGCGACGCGAACTCCGCGCGGCGCGCCTCGAGCATTTCCGCAAGGCGATAGAGCACCTGCCCGCGGTTGTACGCGGTGGCCGCAGCCCACTTCGGCTGCGCGGCGCTCGCGGCCTCGACCGCGTCGCGCAGGTCCTTGCGGCTCGCGTGCGACGCATGCGCGAACGCGCGCTTCTTCGCATCGAAGACCAGCACCGTGCGTCCGCTCTCGCTGCGCGGAAACGCGCCGTTCACATAGAGCTTGAGCGTCTTCGCGACCTCGACGCGTCCAGAGTTCATCGCGGCGCTCATCGGCCACCTCCGAGCTTCACATACGAGCTGAGCCCCTGTCGTCCGCCTTCGCGGCCGAAGCCCGATTCCTTGTAGCCGCCGAACGGCGCGCTCGCGTCGAAGCGGTTGAAGGTGTTCAGCCACACCACGCCCGCGTTGAGGCGGTTCGCCATCTCGAGCGCGCGCGCGGCCTTCTCGGTCCACACGCCTGCGCTGAGGCCGTAGGTCGTGTTGTTCGCGCGCTGCACGGCTTCGTCGGGCGTGCGGAAGGTCATCACGCTGAGCACGGGGCCGAAGATCTCCTCGCGCGCGATCGTCTGCGACGGCTGCACGCCCGTGAAGATGCACGGACGGCACCAGAAGCCCTTCTTCGGCAGGTCGCAGGCGACCTCGAACTTCTCTGCGCCTTCGTCGGAGCCCGCCTTCAAGAAGCGTTGAATCGTCGCAAGCTGCGCCTTCGAGTTGATCGCGCCGACATCGGTGTTCTTATCGAGCGGGTCGCCGACGCGCAGCGAGCGCATGCGGTTCCGCAGGCGATCGATGAAGTCCTCGTGGATCGATTCCTCGACGAAGAGCCGCGAACCCGCGCAGCAGACATGACCTTGGTTGAACCAGATGCCGTTCACGACGCCTTCGATCGCCTGGTCGAGCGCCGCATCGGCGAACACGATGTTCGGGCTCTTGCCGCCGAGCTCGAGCGTGAGCTTCACGCCCGAACCCGCGAGCGCCTTCGCGATCGCCTTGCCGACCTCGGTCGAGCCGGTGAACGCGACCTTGTCGACCTTGCCCTTCGCGGCGAGCGCGGTGATCGCGCGGCCGGCATCGGGCCCGCCCGTCACGATGTTGACGACGCCGTCGGGAAGCCCGCACTCCTGCAGGATCTCCGCGAGCAAAAGCGCGGTGAGCGGCGTCGTCTCGGCGGGCTTGAGGACGCAGGTGTTTCCACACGCAA
>CAIXEV010000017.1 GCA_903918555.1 uncultured bacterium
CCTCGCGCGCCTCAAGGCGCAGATGCAGCACCGCGAGGAAGCCGCCGCTGAGGAGTGACGCGCGGCAGCCTCGGATGCAACCCAAAACGAACAGGGCCCCGGCTTGCGCCGGGGCCCTTGTCATGAGGAGATTGCACTCTCAATCTCTCGGTGATCTCAGGAGCACGCGCCCCACGCGTTGAGCAGCGCGGCGAGGTCGGGTGCGCCGACGACGCCGTCGCCGTCGAGGTCAGCCACTGCGTTCGCCGTGCCCCACGCGTTCAGCAGCGCCGCGAGATCGGACGCTCCGACCGTGCCGTTGCCGTCGATGTCGGCAGGGCACTTCGGCGCGCACGAGGCGCAGGTGGAAATCGCTGCGTTGGCGCAGAATGCGTCCCACTGGCTGTTGCAGCAGAACGGATCGCTGGCGCAGACCGCCGCGCAGCAGGTCGCGTCGCTGCAGTGCGTGCCGGGGTGCGGCGTGCAGCAGTCGGCCGCGAGCGAACCGCCGCAGGTGCGGACGCAGAGCTCGTTCGCCTTCTGCACGCAATCGCTGTCCCACTGGGTGCTGCAGCAGAACGGATCGGCCGCACAGACCGTGGTGCAGCACTCGGGGGTGTTGCAGTTCGGCGTCGCATGCGCCACGAGGCAGTCGCCGTTCGCCGGGTTGTCGCAGCTCGGGCAGTTGGCGATGGCGGCGTTGACGCAGAATGCGTCCCACTGGCTGCTGCAGCAGAACGGATCCGCCGCGCAGACGGTGGTGCAGCACTCCGGCTTGTCGCAGAACGGCGTCGGGTGCGCCGAGTAGCAGCTGCCGTTGCTCGGATTCTCGCAGCTGGGGCAGCTGGCGATCGCCGCATTGGCGCAGACCGTGTCCCACTCGGTGCTGCAGCAGAACGGATCGGTCGAGCAGATGTTGGCGCAGCACTCCGGCTTGTTGCAGTAGGGCGTCGGGTGCGCCGCGTAGCAGCTGCCGTTGCCCGGGTTCTCGCAGCTCCCGCAGTTCGCGATCGCCGAGTTCGCGCAGAAGTTGTCCCACTGGCTGTTGCAGCAGAACGGATCGAGATCGCAGACAAGCGTGCAGCAGGCGGCATCGTTGCAGTAGGGCGTTGCGTGCGCCGTGAAGCAGCTCTCCGTGTTGCTCGGGTTGCCGCAGCTCGCGCAGTCGGTGATCGCCCGGGTGGCGCAGAATTCGTCCCACTGGTTGTTGCAGCAGAACGGATCGGCCGCGCAGACCGTCTCGCAGCAGGTGGCATCGGCGCAGTAGGGCGTGGTCTTCTCGACATAGCAATCGCCGGCGTTCGGGTTGCCGCAGCCCGCGCAGTTGTTGATCGCCGCGGTGACGCAGAGGGAGTCCCAGCGCTCGTTGCAGCAGAACGGATCCGTCGCGCAGACGGTGTCGCAGCAGGTCGCGTTGTCGCAGAACGGCGTCGCGTGCACGGTGTAGCACGAGCCGGTCTCCGGATCGCCGCAGTTCGGGCAGAGCTCGATCGCGCGATTCACGCAGAGCGAGTCCCACTGGGTGGTGCAGCAGAACGGATCGGCGGCGCAGACGCTGGCGCAGCACGCTGCGTCCTGGCAGGAGGGCGTGCTGTGCGGCTCGAAGCAGGAGCCCGCCGTCGGTTCGCCGCAGTTCGTGCAGATGTCGATCGCCTTGGCGGCGCAGATTTCATCCCACGCGGTGTTGCAGCAGTATGGGTCGTTCGTGCAGACGGCTTCGCAGCATGCGATCGTCGCGCAGCCTTGGCCGCCATGTGGCGAGAAGCAGTTTCCGCCTCCGCCGCAGCTGCCCGTGCCGTCCGTCGAGCAGCGGAAGTTGGTGAAGGCGGGGCGCGTTTCGTTGAGCGTGCGCGCGTTGTCGCGCTGGTTGGCGATGCCGGTCGCCGTGCCCGCCCAGTTGACGAGCGGCGACGAGAAGCGCGGGATGCGCGTGCCCGGCGCGTATGCCATCACGGTGCGGTACTGCTGGCCGTCGGTGCCGAAGAAGCGGTTGCCGAGCGAGTAGCTGAAGATGCCGCCGCTGTTGCAGCCGCCGCCATCGCCCTGGGCGTGGCAGGCACCCATGTTGTGACCCAGCTCGTGGGTGAAGGTGCGGTTCGAGAAGCAGCCGAGCGCGGTGACGCTGAAGCCGAGGTTCGCCGACGCGGTGCTGTTGTTCGGCAAGAGCCAGGCGATGCCGCAAGCGCCGCCGCCGTCTGCGCGGACGAGCGCGACGAGGTCTGCGCCGAGCGAGTCGCGGAGCGCGTGGACATTATCGATGATGCCGTCGGTCGTGCTCGTGAGGGCATTCAGGTCGACTTCCATGTTGGCGTTCTCGACATAGGTCGTCAGGCGAGAAGCGCCCACGAGACGCGCCTGGAGCGCGATGCCGGAGCCCGCGTAGTTCGCGTTCGAGTCGGCCATCGCCCAGTCGATCGAGTCGAGGAGCGCGGCTTCGGAGCCGGCCTGTGCGACGGCCCCGTTCGTGTAGACCACGAGCACATCGACGGTGCTGCCGTTGTCGCAGGGACCGCCCGCGACGCCGCCATCTCCGCCGCCGACATTGTTCAGGCCTCCGCCGAAGACGGGACCGTTGAGGTCGGGCGAAAGGTGTTCGTCGGTGCAGCCGCAAGGGAGGTCCCTGAGCGCGTTGTCGACGCGGGCGGACGAGACGCCGGCGCGGATGCTGTTCACGGTGGTGCGCATGTCGCCCGGGTGATCGATGACGCCGGTGAGGCGCCCGTCCTTGAGGAGGAAGGTCGCGTGCCAGGTGGCATCGTCGGGGCTGGTGAAGACATAGAAGGCGCCGCCGCCCGCATCGGAGCGCGACTGGAGCACGAGGCCCTTGGCGCCAAGTTGGTTCAGGCTCGCCGGTGCGGGTGCGCCGAGCGTGAGTTCGGCGAACTCCGCGGCGTCGAACTGGAAGCCGAACTCGCTGGTGGTCGCGACCGCGAGCATCGGGGCCGCGATCTTGATGGCGCTCGCTTCAGTTGCGGCAAGGCAACATGTGGCGATGCTCCACGACGCCGCGAGCGTGATCGCGGTCGGGAGCCCGGGGACCCTGTGCATTGCATGAAACACGGCTGTATCTCCTAGAGGCGAAAGAACGGGCACCACGATGGGAACGAACCCAAACACGGAACACGCTCCACCCAATCCTCAACACAGCAAATTCTGCGTACGCCCTCGAAATATCTCGGGACGATCGCAAGATCGCGCAGGCGAGCCAGCAACCAGACAACACAACTCCCTTTCGAGGATGGAGTTGCGTCGTGGCCCCTCGGGCGGCCGTTCGGTCTGACTGCAGAAGCGCTCAGTCGAGCCGCTGGATCATCACGTTGTAGAAATCGATCTTGCAGCCGTGGCTCTGGAGCGCGATCGGGCCGCTCTTGGCGACGCCGGGCAGGCGCGCGTCGACGATCACATGCTTTTCGTTGAGCCACACATTCAGCGTCTCGCCGACCATGCGGATGCGGAAGCGGTTCCACTCGCCGACCGGCGCGTCGGCGGGCATCTTCGGCGTCACGCCCGCGCGAACTTCCGCGGGCATCGATGGATCGGTGCGGTAGCCGTAGACCTCGCCCGAGCCGACCGGCCACGACCAGATGTTGACCTGGCTCTTCGAGCTGCCGCGCAGGTAGATGCCGCTGTCGCGTTCCTCGACCTCGACGGTCTTGTCGCTGCCGTCATCGTTCTTCACCGTGCGTCCGTCCGCGCCGATCACCGGGCGCTGCATCTTGCCCTGGTGCTCGCTGGTCCAGCGCCAGTCGCAGATCATCTCGAAGTCGCCGTAGCTCTCGTCGCTCCACAGGCTCTTGCCCTTGCCGTCGAAGCGCACGACGCCGTTCGACACCGTCCAGTGCTTCGGCGTCTCCTCGCCGCGGTCGGCGCCTTCCTTCCAGCCCTGCATCACGAGCGCGTCGAACATCGGGCGCATGCCGCCGGCCTTGAGGTCCGCGGTCATCTCGGCGGGAATCGGCGGAGTCGCGGGCGGAAGCTCGGTGATCTTGAGGTTCTTGAACCAGATCTCGGTGCCCTCGCTCTCGAGGCAGATGAAGCCCTTGCGCGGCGTGACCTCGGACGCGCCCGACACCTCGGTGCCGTTGATCTCGAGCTTGATGACGCCGTTGCTGCAGGTGACCTTGTAGTGGTTCCACTCGCCCTTGCCCTTGGTGGTGCGCGCGCTCGGCAGGCAGCGTTCCCATCCACCCGGGTGCGCGCGATCAGGCTTCATGCTCGCTCCCCAGATCGAGAAGATGTCGCCTTGGCCCGTGTACATCGTGCGGCCCTGCTTGTCGACATTGTCAGGCGTCAGCATGATCTGCACCTCGATCGAGCGCGAGAACGGCACGCCCTTCGCGCAGTACGGATCGCTCCACACGAAGAGACCGGCGTTGCCCGGCTCGGAGAGGTGCTTCCAGTCGAACTCGAGGACGAAGTTCTCGTAGGCCTTCTCCGTGCGGAGGATGCCGGTCGGAACGCCCGTGCACTTGATGATCGGGGTTCCGGTCTCGTCCTTTGCGACCGTCCAGGTCGAGGCCGAGGTGTTCACATCGATCCAGCCCGTCAGGTCCTTGCCGTTGAAGAGCGGCACTGCGTCCGCGGCAAGCGAGGCGGGCAGGACGAACGACAGGGTCGACGCAAGGGCTGCGAGGGCGAGCAACTTCATCCGCACACGGTACCGCAGGGCGGCGATCGCGGAAACACCGCGTTTCTCGGGCTTTGCACACGCGAGACTCACCAGCATCGCATCGGGAGCACATGCAATCCGCACGGTTGGGGCGCACATTCCCGTCGACCTCATCCATGCGACTCCGCGCCGCGGGGCTTCACACGATCCAAACAGAACGCTGTTGGAAGTCAAAGGGGCTCTTAGCGGGGAGCGATGGCATGAGGAGTAGTTTCTGCCTGTCGAAGCCGCGGAGTGCGGCGCAGGCCCAGTTTGACCGTCCCACCAAACCAGAGAAGGACCACTATGAAGAGCTCCGTCAGCAAGATGTTCGCGACCGCCGGCCTCAGCCTGGCTGCGGCGACCGCGGCAAACGCGCAGTTCGTGAATGTCACCTCCGACATCACGACCTCGACCACCTGGACCAGCAACAATGTGTACGTCCTGAAGGCTGACATCTACATCAGCCCGGGCGCGACCCTGACCATCCAGCCCGGCACCGTCATCGCGAGCGAGCTCGTGACCGGCCAGAACACCCGCGCCGCGCTCATCGCGACCAAGGGCGCGCGCCTCATCGCGATCGGCTCGCAGACCCAGCCGATCATCTTCACCTCGAAGGCCGACTACAACACCTGGACGCCGACCAATCCCCGCGGTCTGTTCCGCGCGACGGCGACCTCCGAGTGGGGCAACCTCACGCTCCTCGGCAACGCGTTCATCTCCGAAGACGCCGTCGCCGGCAATGTCGCGACGCCGAACGCGAACAATCGCGCCGTCATGGAAGGTCTCATCGCCTCTGGTCCGAAGGACACCCGTCCGCTCTACGGCGGCGGCAACGACGATGACAACAGCGGCACGCTCTCGTATGTCTCGATCCGCTACGGCGGCCAGCTTGTCGGCTCGAATGTCGAGCTCAACGGCCTCGCCCTCGGTGGCGTCGGCCGCGAGACGATCATCGACCACATCGACCTGATCAACGGCCTCGACGACGGCATCGAGATCTGGGGCGGCACCGTCAACATCAAGTACGTGAACATCTGGAACTCGGGCGACGACAGCCTCGACATCGACCAGGGCTGGCGCGGCAAGATCCAGTTCGGCTTCATCGTGCAGGGCTACTGCAAGGCCGGCGCGGCATCGGGCTCGGGCTTCAGCGACAACGCCATCGAGCTCGACGGCGCCGAGCGCGCCGACTACCAGCCCGTCACCACGGGCGTGCTCTACAACCTGACCGTTGTCGGCAACCCCGGCACCGGTACCGGTTCGAACGGCAGCGACCACGCCACCGCGTGGCGCGACAACTGCAACATGCAGATCCGCCAGTCGGTCTTCACCGGTCTCGGCGAGGCCTTCATCCGCAGCGAGAATCCGTCGGACGGCTCGGGTGGCTACGGCGCGTTCTCCACGCTCGGCTGGGCCGCGCGCTGGTCGACCTCGTTCAACTACATGCTCGGCAGCAGCGGTGGCGCAGGCCCCAACGCTCCGGCGAGCCCGATCAACTTCTACAAGGCGCAGACCAACGGCAACCTCTGCGAGATCAAGGACAGCATCGTCCACAACTTCCCGAACACGGGCCTCTCGAACTCGGGCAACCTGTTCGGAACGCTGCCGGCCGGCGCCATGTCTGAGGCGAACGCGCTTGGCGTCTTCGCCGCTGGTAACGCGAACGTTCAGGCCACGGCTCTCCCGATGGTCTCGCTGGTCCGTGGCACGACCATCCCGGTCGGAACCCTCGCGGTCACGCCGGTCGCCTCGATCGATCCGCGCGCTGCCGGTGACGCAGTCACCGCGGCGGGCGTCGCTCCTGCTCCGGCCGACGGCTTCTTCACGCCGACGAGCTACCGCGGCGCGTTCAGCTCGACCCAGGTCTGGACCTGCGAC
>CAIXEV010000018.1 GCA_903918555.1 uncultured bacterium
CGCCATGCGCGCAGGTGCGCACGCCCTCCCTTCGAACCGGCCCCCCGATGAGGCGAGAGAAACTCATACAAAAACAACTCAAACACGCTTCACTGTCATGCGAGCTGCTCCAGTTGCGCCAGATTCGCGGCGCATCGGCGTTGCCGCGACCGTTCGCTCTCCCATGGAGATCTTGAAGATGCGACTCTCTGTCACGCGCTACCTGATGGCCGTCCTTGCCTTCGCAGGCGCGATATGCAACGGTGAGTTGAGTCGTCTGACCGAGTCGCAGCGACGCGAGTTTGTCGAATGGATGCGAAAGCTCGGCCGCTTGATCGCTTGACTTGAGCGGCAAGCTCGACAACACTCCGCTGTGAGGGTTTGCGAGGAGAAGGTCATGTCTGACGCGTCTATCAAGTGTGCTGTTTGGATGTTGATCATCGGTGGAGTGCTTGAATTGCTGGTTCCAGCGCGTCAGTACCTCTTTCGCAGGATTCGGTCGCCTCGAGCACTTGCGGCAGCGATCTGGATCTCTCGCTGGTCGCCGCGCTTCGCATACGCGTGCGGACTTGCTGTGCTCGTGTGGGGATTCGCTTGCGTGCCTTAAGGTGCGCTTTCGCGCGAGGAGCCGCACTGGGCAGCGACATGAAATTCGACTCCATGAACACCGACCTCGGCTCTTGCGATCCCCCGCTGCTGTCCAACGCGCATGACGACGGACGCTTCGGACTGCTGATGGTCGCCGATTCGGACGGGGATTGGCAGATCAGCATGATGCTCGTGATCGTCTTCACCCAGCTCATGACGATCCGCGAGGCGACCTGGGTGCGAGTCACCGGGCGGCCCGCGCTCGGCAGGTGGATTCGAAGGGGGCTGATCGTGATGTATCTCTGTTCACTCTTGCTCTTCGCGATCACATTCTGGTTCTGATCGCAGGGAGCGATGGAGCTTCGGAGCGCGCACGATTGCGCTCTTCGTGGTGGTCCTTCAGGCAGAACCGAGCTGAAGGCATGCAAGACCACAGCCGGAGCGAGCCGTACCGTTCCTGATCTTCGAGGGATTGTGAGGGCGAGTGTGCCTCGAGTGGCGTCTTTCGATGGCGTAGAAGAGGCGCATGCGCTCTCTTCGCGCGGGCACGCACGACGAGGGGATGGAATCGCGTGCAACGCCGCATCGTTTCGCTTGGCTGTTTTGCTGATGACAATCTGTGATAGGCCCTTCGACACCTGTAGAATCAACGAGTCTCGAGCCCTTGTCGGCAGCCGCTCTCGGAGAATAGAACTTGGCGAAAGACATGTTCCTGTACATCGTGTCCGCGATCCTGTGGGGCGGAGTCGTCTTCGTGAAGATCGAGAGGTTGCGTTCGAGACCTTGGAGGATCTTCGCATGGGCCATGTTTCTCCTCAGCGTCGCAGGGGTCGTCGTCGCGCTGCTGGACGCGACCGGCTTGCTGAGTCGGCTGTAGCGCCCCGTCGGGTTCTTCTCTTGACCATCAAGTGACTTCCGAGACCGTATGCGAGAGGACTTTCCAACACCGCTCATCTGGTCCTTCCTTGCAGCCATGGCGCTGACCGCCGGTGCTCCGGGCAGGGACTGGTGGCTCAGGCGATTCAACGACCCGCGCAGGGGCGAGCTCGCATGGAAATGCGTCGGCATGCTGAAGTACGCTTCAGTCGTCGTGTTCTTCCTGCTGGTTGCGTTGCATTTGTTCGGCGCGCTGAAGTGAGCGCCGCCTCTCACCCCCGCGCGGCCTGCCGGTCCTGCACCCTCCAGAGCAGCATCACCGCGAGCGTCGCGCCGACGAGGCAGAACAGCATGTCCCACTGCGCGTCCCACACATCGCCCTGCGCGCCGAGGAAGTTGACTCCGGGTTCGCCCGCGAGCTTCGCGATGGCGAACTCGAACAGCTCGAACAGCGCGCTGAACGCGAGGCACATGCCGACCACGATCACCGCGAGCCATCCGCGCGCCACGACGATCGCGTTGCGGATGAACACCTCGCGCCACACGAGCGCGGGCGCGAAGCCCTGCATGAAGTGCCCGAGCCGGTCGTAGTCGTTGCGCGGGCGGCCCATCCATTCCTGCACCCACGCACCGGCGGGGACCAGCGAGTAGGTGTAGATGCCGCCGACGATGAGGATCACCGAGTGGATCACGACGACCGTGAAGGTCAGCGTCGTCACGGGCTTGCGCCGCAGCCATACCGCCCACATCACGATCACGATCGCGACCCAGAAGACCTCGAGCACCCACACGATGCGGTCGTTCGGCGAGACACCGCTCCACGCGAGGAAGAGGGTGAGCGCGATGACCGTCCAGTCGGTGACGCGCAGCCTGCCGTGATTCGGGGCCATGCGCGCAGCGTACGCGCAACGCGTCCGCGGCTGACTCGGGGAAGCCTTCTTACGGCTTCGCGGGAGCGGCGGGCTTCTCGGCGGGAGCGGCGGGCTTCTCGGCGGGAGCCGCGGATTTCTCGACGGCTGGTGCCTCGGCGGGCTTCGCCTCGGCCGCAGGCGCTGCCGGTGCAGCTTCCTTCAACGCCTTCTCGAGCGCATCGATGAACCGTCCGCTTTCGGGCGCCACGGTCGACGCGAAGAACTGCGCGGTCTTGCCGTCGCGCGACACGATGTACTTGCCGAAGTTCCAGCCGGGCAGCTCGCCCGTCTTCGTGCCGAGCATCGCGAACACCTCCGCCTGCCCGTCTCCCGTCTTCACGCGGCACTTCTCGAACACGGGAAAGGTGACGCTGTAGCGCGAGGTGCAGAACTCGCGGATCTCCTTCGGGTCGTCGAACTCCTGGCCGCCGAAATCGCCGCTCGGGAACGCGAGGATCTCGAAGCCCTGCGCCTTGTACTTGTCGTAGATCTTCTGAAGGCCCGCGTACTGGCCGGTGAGGCCGCACTGGCTGGCGACATTCACGACGAGCGTGACCTTGCCCGCGTAGTCCTTGAGGTCGGCGTCCTTGCCCTCGAGGGTCTTCACCTTGAGCTCGTGGAGCGACGCGCCCTTCCACTTGGCGGAAAGCTCCGCGGTCTGCGGCGCGGTCTGCGAGCAGGCGGAGCCCGTGACGGTGGCGACGACGGCGGCGATGGTGGCGGTGAGCTTTGGCAGCATGGTGGTTTCCGAGGAGCGTTCGGGAGGAGCGTTCGGGAGAAGGTCGTCGAGAACATCGGTCCGACGACCGAGTGCGCAGGGTTTGCGCGGGGAGGGGGGGCTTCGCCGGGAGTCGCGCGTGGATGCAGCGCGGCGGAAGACCGCGGGAAGCCGTAGAGTAGGTCTTGGAGCCTCCACCCATGCGCCGTCGACAAATCGCGACCCTCGC
The DNA here is from genome assembly GCA_903918555.1 of uncultured bacterium. Lineage (GTDB taxonomy): Bacteria > Planctomycetota > Phycisphaerae > Phycisphaerales > SM1A02 > QWPT01. The sequence goes on from CAIXEV010000018.1 coordinate 3,302, forward strand.
CGCCTGCACCGCCCTCTTCGTCGGACCCATCGCCCTCGGCGGGCAGGAGGAGGTCGATCGCGCGCTTGGCTGGATCCCCGAGAACGCGATCAGCTTCGTGCTCGTCCCGAGCGTCAAGGCCGCGAGCGACGACCTTGCCGCGCTGGTCGAGGCGACGGGGCAGGGCGGTTTCCTCGCGATGGGTCGCCCGATCGATGTGCTCAAGGCGCAGTTCGGGCTCGGCGCGAACCTCGACGAGAAGGCGCCGATCGTGGCGTACTTCCCGCCCGCGCCGCCGAAGGCCGCCGCGGAGCCCGGCGCCGCGCCCGCGGCCATGGCGGAGCTGCGGCCGGTCATCGTGCTCGGGGTCACCGACGCCGATGCGTTCCTCGCCGCGAATCTCACCGCGGCGCCCGACAAGGGCGAAGGCGCCTTCACGACCTCGAACGGCCTGATCGTCTTCGCGCGCAAGCTCGACGGCCGCGTCGCGCTTGCCCCGACGGTCGAGTCGCTCCCCGCCGAGGGCGTGCGCTCGATTCTCGAGCGCTTCCGCGCGCGGATGAAGCCCGATGAAGCCGAGTGGCTCGCGCGCGCCGACCTCGTGGCGTGGGGTTCGCGCGACGCGCTGCACGCGGCCGCCGAGGCTGGCCGCCAGATCGACATTCCCGACGAAGCCGCGGCCGCTGCGCCGGGCGGCTTCGCGGGGTCGCGCGAGCAGCAGGAGGCCTTCCGCGCGAAGGGCCTCGAGGTCATGGACATGCTCGCCGACGGCATCATCGTCGCCGACATCGATCCGCTCGGGCTCTTCATCGCAACGGTCGGCATCGCCGAGCCGTCGAGCCGCCTCGCCGCCATCACCGCTGGCGGCGACGGCACCCCCGCGAAATTCGACCGGCTGCCGCAGAATGACTTCTACCTCGCGCTGTCGGCGAATCTCGACGGCGTCGGCGGCGCCGCGAAGTTCGGCGAACTGCTTGATTTCGCGAGCATTCCGCGCAGCGTCGTGCCCGAGTGGATCTTCACCGAGGGCGCCGACCTCCGCAGCGTGCAGCTCGCTGCGTATCCGTCGAAGCTCGGCGTCGCGATCGGCGGCGCGCTCAACGATTCCGCGCTCTTCATCGCGTCGCGCGATCCCGAGCGCACCGTCGCGCGCATCAGGCAGTCGGTCGAGGGTTTCGCCGGCGAATCGATGGGCGTGCGCCGCGAGCCTTCGTGGACGGCCGAGAAGAAGCTGAAGTCGGGCGACACCGCGATCGCGTTCGAGCTCAAGGAGACCGTCGTCGACGCGGCGCAGCGTCCGGGGCTTGATTTCGAGCGGTTGATCAAGCAGTTCATCTTCGGCTCGCGCGGCCTCAACGGGCTCATCCGCCAGTCGCCGGACGGCGTCGTGGTCACCTTCAGCCAGCGCCCCGATGTGTTCACGCGCGCCGTCGAGGCGTCGCAGGGCTCGAAGACGCTCGCGGGCGACGCGACGGTGCAGTCGATCGAGGAATGGCTGCCCGCGCAGCGCGATGTCGAGCTGATGATCGGCCTTGGGCAGCTCGTCGCGCTCGGCCGGCAGATCGCGTCGAGCTTCGTGAGCGAGGAGCAGATCAAGGCGACGGTGCCCGAGGTCGACAAGGGCGCGGAGCCCGTGGCCGTGACGGTCGATGTCGGCGAGGGCCGCGTGCGCAGCGTGATCGTCGTGCCGTCGGCGGTGCTGAAGATCGCAGCCTCGTTCGGCGGCCGCGCCGCGCAGGGAAATGGCGGAATCGGCGCTCCGGGAGCCCCCGGCGCGCCCGCCGCGCCCGCGGGAGGCGCGGCTCCATGAGCGCCCCCGAGCCCACGCGATTCTGGCCGGTCGGACCCGATCGCGTGCTGTCGCTCGATCCGTTCGTCCTCATGGGCGTCGTCAACATGACGCCCGACAGCTTCAGCGACGGCGGCCAGTTCGCCACCGTCGATGAGGCGCTGAACCACGCGCTTCAGTTGGTCGAGGAAGGCGCGGGCATCATCGACATCGGCGGCGAGAGCACGCGCCCGGGCGCGGATTCGGTGGGAATCGACGAGCAGATCCGCCGCGTGGTGCCGCTCATCGCGCGGCTGCGCGGGCGTTCGAATGTCGCGATCTCGATCGACACGACGCGCGCCGCGGTGGCGGCGGCGGCGCTCGAGGCGGGCGCCGACATCGTCAACGATGTGAGCGCGGGCGCCGACGACGAGGGCATGTTCCGCCTTGTTGCGAAGCGCGGCGCGGGGCTCATCCTCATGCACCGCCTCGTGGCGCCGGGCGAGGACAGCTACTCCGACCGCTACGCGAAGGAGCCGCGCTACGGCGATGTCGTGCGCGATGTGTGCGATTTCCTCATCGAGCGCGCCGACGCCGCGATCAACGCCGGCGTCGCGCGCGACGCGATCGCGGTCGACCCCGGCCTCGGCTTCGGCAAGAGCGTCTCGCAGAACTTCGAGCTGCTTGCGCGCACGAGCGAGATCGCGGCGCTTGGGTTCCCCGTGCTCGTCGGCGCAAGCCGCAAGAGCTTCCTCGGCGCGGTGAGCGGACGCAGCGACCCGGAGCAGCGCATCGTCGGCTCGGTCGTCGCGGCCGTGGCCGCGTACGGCGGCGGCGCGCGCATCGTGCGCGCACACGATGTCGGCGCGCACCGCGAGGCGCTGCTTGTCGCGCACGCCGTGCTGCGCGGCGCGGGCATGCAGTAGCTCGGCGGGCAGCGCGCGGGGCGAAGGGCTTTTTTTCCGCGGTTTCCGCGCGTCCCCGTGCACCGCACCCTCGCTACCATGCCCGACCCTCGGCGGAACGGAAACCGACGATCAGGGCACGAAGGAGCATCACATGGCCGGCGCAGCGACCCTCACCATCACCGAATCGAACTACCAGTCCGAAGTCGTCCAGAGCCAGGTTCCTGTGCTCATCGACTTCTGGGCGGAGTGGTGCCAGCCGTGCCGCATGATCGGTCCGTCGATCGACCAGCTCGCCGCCGAATACCAGGGCAAGGCGAAGGTCGGCAAGGTCGACATCGACACGAACCGGAACCTCGCGCTCCAGTTCAATGTCCAGAGCATCCCTTGCGTGGTGGTGCTCAAGGGCGGCCAGGTCGTCTCGAAGGCGATGGGCGTCAAGCCGAAGGCCGAGTTCGCGAAGATGCTCGACGCCGCGCTTTGAGGCGTCCGATCCTTTCAATCTCTGGGAATCCTGCTCGGGTCGCTCGAGGCGCCCCGTGCGTGCTTTGGCTCGGTTATGGTGCGGTCGCCGCATGTCGCGCACGCCGCGCGAAGCGCCACCCGGAGCCGTCCATGCCCGCCGCGAACCGCCTGCCGTTTGTCCGCACCGCACTTCTCGCAGCGCTCGGCGCCGCCGCCGTCGCGACCTCCGTTGCCGATGCGTGCACGCGCGTCCTCTATGTCGCACCCGATGGCACCGTCATCACGGCGCGCGGCATGGACTGGGCCGAAGACATGCGCTCGAACCTGTGGGCCTTCCCGCGGGGCATCAAGCGCAACGGCCTCGGCGGCGCGAACACGCCCGAGTGGACCTCGAAGTACGGAAGCCTGGTCGTGAGCGGCTACGACGTGGGCACCGCCGACGGCGTCAACGAGAAGGGGCTCGTCGCGAATGTGCTCTATCTCGTCGAGAGCGACTACGGCAAGCCCAACGGCAAGCCCGTGCTCTCGATCTCGCTGTGGGCGCAGTATGTGCTCGACAACTACGCGACGGTCGCCGAGACGGTGGCCGCGCTCGAGAAGGAGCCGTTCCGCATCGGTGCGCCGATCCTTCCGAACGGCCAGGGCGCGCAGCTCCACCTCTCGATCTCCGATTCGACGGGCGACTCCGCGATCTTCGAGTACATCGGGGGCAAGCTCGTCGTCCACCACAGCAAGCAGTACACCGTGATGACGAACTCGCCGACCTTCGACCAGCAGCTCGCGCTCAACGCGTACTGGAAGGAGATCGGCGGACTCGAGTTCCTGCCCGGCACCAACCGCGCCGCCGACCGCTTCGCGCGCGCATCGTTCCTGCTTGACGCGATCCCGCGCACCGTCGACAAGAACTACATCGGCGGCGTGCCCGGCCAGAAGTTCGAGTTCCAGGCCGCGGCAAGTACGCTGTCGGTGCTGCGGTCGGTGGGCGTCCCGCTCGGTATCACGACACCCGGGCAGCCGAACATCGCCTCGACGATCTGGCGCACGGTGGTCGACCAGAAGAACAAGGTGCTCCTCTTCGACTCGGTCGCGTCTCCGAGCACCTTCTGGGTGCCGCTCGACAAGCTCGACTTCACCGAAGGCGCGCCCGTCAAGAAGCTCGAGGTCGCAGGAGGCCGCGTCTACTCGGGAGACGC
>CAIXEV010000019.1 GCA_903918555.1 uncultured bacterium
CGACTCGACCGTCGCGATCCGCGCCGTCGACACGCAGGACTTCATGACCGCGGACTGGTCGCGCATTCCCTACGACGTGCTGGCGACGATCTGGAACCGCATCATCAACGAGGTCAAGGGCGTCAACCGCGTCGTGTACGACATCTCGTCGAAGCCACCGGCCACGATCGAGTGGGAGTGACGGCCCTTGCGCGGCGGCTGCAGGTCGCGAGACGCTCCGAGACGCTCCGAGACGCTTCGAGACGCTACAGCAGCACCAAAGCGAGCAAGCTGCGAAGCAGGTTGCGAGCGCTCAATGAAGCAGGTTGCGAGACGTTTCGAGACGCTTTAGCAGCACCAAAGCGAGCAAGTTGCGAAGCAGGTTGCGAGCGCTCAAATTGACGCGCGCTTATCTCATGATCGACTGACGCTCGATCATCACCTGCAGCGTCTGGCAGATCAGATCGGTCTCGCGGTCGCGGATCGCGGGCGAGAAGGGCAGCGCGATCAGGCGGTCCGCCGCGCGTTCGGCGACGGGGAAGTCGCCCGGCGAGTGGTGTTCGGCGAAGGCCGGTTCGAGCGGCAGGACCACGGAGGGCGCGAGCGCCGCGATGTCGTGGCGCAGAAGTCCCTGGATGATCGCGTCGCGGTCGTCGCGCGAGTAGCGCTCGCCGAGGCGAATCGGGAAGTGCGACCAACGCACCGTGCCGTCCGCGGACGGCGCCGGCAGCACGAGATCGGGATGCATCGCGAGGCGCCGGAGGTAGCCGTGGAAGACCTCCTCGAGCGCGCTGCAGTTCTCGTCGAATCCTGCGAGCCGGGTGCAGGCGAGCGCGGCGGGCATCATGCCGATGCGCGCATCGAGGCCGACGCGCTCCACGCGCGGGACTCCGCCGATCCGCTCCCAGTCGTTTCTGGCGTCAAGCACGCCGAGGTTGCGCGCGAGCCGCAGCGCGTGGGCGAGGCTGTCGTCGTTGGTGACGCACACGGCGCCGCCTGAGCCGATCGTCGAGTCGCGTTCGCCGAGCGACACGACCGCGATGCGGCCGAATCGGCCGACCGGGTCGCGTCCAAGCCGACCGCCAAGCCCTCCGACGAGGATCTCGAGCAGCGGAATCTCGTTGCGCGCCGCGAGGGCGGCGAGTTCGTCGAGCCCCGCCGACTGACCATGCAGCGCACAGCCGACGATAGCGCGCGTCTGGCTGCCGAGCCGGGCGGCGGCATGCAGCCCGCGCAGATTCATCGACTGGGTGTCGACATCGGCGTACAGCGCCCGCGCCCCGACCCGAGCCAGGGCCACGCCAAGCACCACGGGCCCGAGGGCGGGAACCACGACCTCGACGCCGCGGGAAACCCCGAGCGCCTCGAGGCTTGCCTCGATCGCCGCGCCCGTCGAGGCAAATGCGATCGCGAAGGGTCGCTCGACGATCGCCGAGACGCTCCGCTCGAGTTCAGCCTCGACCGCGCGTGCATCGTGCCGCATCGAGACCATGAGGTCCTGCATCGCCTTCCATTCGGCGCGGGTTGGCGGCGTCGGTCCGATCAGGAGAGGATCACTCATCGCGTACCACCTTCCGTGGCGTTGCCGGGGGCTGTGCCCGCCGGGGAGTCGCCGCCATCGGCCGCAGAGGCGATGGCCTCGATCGCTCCATCAAGACGCTTCGCGTGGCGCAGCCACAGCCACGACGCTTGGACGCGCACGGCCGGGTCGATCGGCACGGCGCCGCCGGCGATGTTCCCGAGGACCTCGAGTTCATCGGGCGTGAGTTCCGCCGAGGTTCGCGCGGAGACAACGGTGATCAGCGCCTCTCCGAGGCGAGAGGTCTTGCCCGACGCTGTCATGGCGACCTTCGCGGACTCGGGGGTTCCGGCGGCGGCGAGGACGAGCAGCAGCGGCTCCTGCGCGTCGGAACGCGACGCCGCCCGCTCGAGGGCTGGGCGGAGTTCCTCGGGCGCGACGACCGCGAGCCGCGCGAGCGCGCGCATGACGGGCTCGAGCAGCTGGCCGAGCGAGCGCTGGTCGCTCTCGAAGAGCCGCAGGCACTCGAGGCCGAGCGCGCGGTCGGCCGATGACCCGAGCCGCCGTCCGCCTTCGAGCGCTGCTCGCAGCGTGATGCGGTGCTTGAGGCCGACGAGCTTTCGATAGGCGGCCGCGTCATCCGAGGCAGCGAGCAGCACGCCGGCGTCCGCGATCGTCTCGATCAGCGAGTCGCCGTTGCGGAGGCGATTCCACTCGGAGGCGGGCGCGCGCGCGCCGCTTGCGAGGAGGATCGCGGAGTGACGCATCAGCGAGACCTGCGAGCGGTCCGCGTCGACCGCCTTGGCGAGGACGGGGTAGCCAACATCTGCATCGAGCACGAGCAGCGAGCCGAGCGCACGGGCGCGCGCGTCGCCCGCGAGGTCGGGGAGCGCGAGCAGCGACGCGACGAACGGGGCCGAGCCCTTCAGGCCGTCGATCGAGGCGGCGTCTGCGATCTGGGCGACGGCGGCCGAGCGGATTCGCGGCGGCAGCTCGGCGATCATCGTGCGCACGCGCTCGGTGGCTGCGCCCGCCTCGGGCGCGCCGAGATCGAGAAGGATCGCGAGCGCGAGGCCGGCGACCTCGGGGGTCTTCGAGTCGAGGAGCTTGATGAGCTCGGCGCGGTCGGGCTCGCCGCCGAGCCGGCGGAGTTCTCCGGCGAGAAGCACGCGCTGGCCCGCGCCGACATCGTCCCAGCCGAGCATCGTCTTGATGCGGTCCTGGTCTGCGAGTTCGAGCGCGAGCACCGCGGAGATCGCGAGCTCGCGGTCCGCCTCGCGCGGCAGCGCAGCGATGAGCGCCGGGTCGACCTTCCGCGCGGAGTCGATCTCGGCGAGCCCGAGCACGCTGTCGACTCGCAGCGACCAGTCGTCGCAGCGCAGCAGTTTCTCGAGGAGCGTGCGCGTCGTGGGATCGCGGAGCTCGCGCAGCGCCACCATCGCGGAGTGCTGAAGTCCGTCGTTGCGCGACTGGACGCCCTCGCGGAGCACGCGGACCGCGGACTCGTAGGGATCGACGGGGCCGTACTGCGCGAACGCATCCCGCGTCGCGAATTGGGCGACCGAGACACACGCAAGGAGCGCAGCGGTTCGGAGTCGATGCACGGGCCGTTGAGGCATGTCCGCGAGTGTAGCCGTTCGACCGAGAGCGGAAGGAACAACGCCGATCAGGAAGGAATCCCCGACCGGTGGAGGCGTCGTCCGCGAGGCGGCGCTCGGGCGCCGCACGGACTGTTCAGGCGTGTCGCTCGCGACCGGCGCGGGCGAGGTCGTGTCGGAGCTGATCCACGACCTCGCGGACGCTCTCGCCGCCCGAGGCGATGCGCTCGTCGGCATCGATCATGGCGCGAAGACGCTTGGCGGCGGTGTGCACGGCGGAGTGGGTGTCGCGGCCGAGCGCGCGGGCGATCTCGGGGTAGCTGTGGGTCGTCAACTCGCGGGCGAGGTGGGCGACCATGCCGCGGGCGACCACGGTCCGCGCGTGGCGGCCGCTGCCGAGCAGGTCCTCGCGGCTCACGCGAAGCCGTTCGCAGACACCCTCGACGATCTTCACGAGACGGATCGGCTGCGCGCCGGTCGCCAGGTTCGCCTCGTCGCCGAGCAGCCGCTCGACCGTGCCCGGACCGATCTGCCCGCGGAGGCCGTCGAGCTCGACGAGCGCTCCGAGACGCGTGATCGCGCCCTCGACCTCGCGGATCGAGCCGGCGCACCGTCCGGCGACGGCGTCTTCGGCCGCGGTGGTGAGATCGAGGCCGCGCTCGCGGGCAAGCCGGCGCACGAGCTCGACGCGGGTCGAGCGGTCGGGGCGCTCGATCTTCACGACCATGCCCGACAGGAAGCGGCTCACCAGCGACTGGCTGAAGCGGCGGATGTGCCGCGGGTGCTCGTCCGAGACGAGCGCGATCCGCGCGCCGGTGAGGTCGATCGCGTCGATCGTGTGCAGGAACTCGGCCTGCGTCGCGGTCTTGTTCGCGAAGAAGTGGATGTCGTCGATCGCGAGGAGATCGACGCGGCGGAGACGCTTGCGGAAGTCGTCAAGCGTGCCGGCGCGCACGGAAGCGATGTACTCGTTCGTGAACTGCTCCGCCGTGACATAGCGGATCACCTGACGCGGTGCGCGCTCGAGGCGGCGGCGGCAGATGCCTTGGATCAGGTGCGTCTTTCCGACGCCGCATTCGCCGTGGATGAACAGGATGGACGGTGCCTCGGCGGAACCGTCTCCGAACTGCTCGCTTGCCGCGAACGCGAGGCGATTCGACTCGCCGACCACGAAGTCCTCGAGGCGACGGAAGGACTGGGAGCGAGACGGGCGCGACACCGGCGCGTCCGCAGTCGGTCCGGTGCGCCCGCCGCGGGCGACGGGGCGGCTGCCTGCGTCGGTGGCGGGGGTTTCGCCTCGCCGTCGACGCTCGGCGCCGCGGGAGGCTGCGTCGGCCGCGGATTGGCCGACTTCAGAAGCCTCTGCGATCGAGACCACCACGCGAGCGTCCGCGCCGATCGCGTCGGACGCGACCGACTCGAGCGCCTCGCGGAAGTGGCGGTTGATCCAGTCCGAGACATAGGTGTTCGCGGCGCGCACCTCGATGGCGCCGTCGCGGACGCTCAGCGCGGAGCCATTGTCGAACCAGAGTCCGTAGCGGTGGGGGCCGATCGCGGCGCAGAGCGCCGAGCGCACGCCGTCCTCGAGGTCGTGCCGCTGGGAGCCACGACCCTGCGCGCCGGGACGGTCATGCGCGCCGGGACGGCGCTCGCTCGCAACCGCATCGGGCTGCTCAAGGACTTCGAATGGTGCGCGATCGTTCGGCATCGTGACGGAGGGGACGCTGGGTGCGCGGGCGGTCGGTTGAAGCTGCCGGCGGCGGGACGAGACGCCGCGGAGCAGATTCTGAGTTGACGAGGCCACAGGGACAGCTGTGAGCGGGTCGCGAGACCTGCCACGCACGGATGTTCGAAGGTTGAGAGATCCAACACCCGAGGGGGATCGCGTGAGCGCGAGGCGCTTCGCGGGCAACCGGACCAGATGAGAGACGAGGCAGCGCACCGGAAGCGGAGTGCTTCACGGCGAACGCCCGCGGAACCACTGGGACGGGAGATCGCGACGATCCATTCTCGGCTCCGCCACAACATGGCTGCGGAGGCCCGCGTCCCTGCGAGCGATGCGAACTGTACTGCGACTTCGAAAGTGTTCAAGCCGCATGAAGAGCGAATTCGCGACTTCGCTGCGGAACTGCCGTGAAAGACGCGGTTTGCGATTTCTCGAACGGCTTCGACACGCTTCGCGCGAACCTTGTGGATAAACGGCGAAAGAGGATCGCGACTGCGGCGGGCTTGCGAAAAGATTTTGGTTCGGCTTGCGGGCCGAGGCGCTTGACAGAGCTCGCGCGTTGCGTTCACGCATGCGCTCGACCGCGGCGCGATGCGTGCATCGGACATGTCGTGCGCGCGTCACGAACGCAGCGGCTTCACGAGCGCGATGCGCGAGATCGTCTTGCGGAAACCATGCGTTTCGTAGAGCAATTTCGCAGGAGTGTTGCGCGAGTCGACCGCGAGCGACACGCTCGCGGTGCGCGCGGCGCTGCACGCGTGCAGTCCGAAAGCGAGCAGAACGCGCGCGATCCCGCGGCCACGCGCGGAGGGAGCGACGCCGAAGTACGCGAGCTCCGCGCTCGTCCCATCGGGCGAGGTGTTGAGAAGGCACACGCCGCGCGCGGCTCCGTCCTCGCGCGCGACGAGCCAGTGGCGGCGGCGCGCGCCTGATCCGAAATGGCCGTCGAGGACATCGGCGGTCGCGCGCATGCCGGCGAGGCCCGGGCAGTCCATCGTGTCGACATAGGTCGACTCGAGGAGCGCGATCAGTTCGGCGCGTCGGGCCGCGCCCAGCGCGGCGGGATCGCCGCCATCGAGAAGATCGCGTGGCGCGGCGGGCTCGATCGTCCACCCAGCCGGTGCTTCGGGCGGGGCGAGCGTTCCCGAGCGGGGCAGGCCGCGCTCGAGGTAGTCGAGCGTGGCCATCCGGCGCAGCCCGCCCGCCTCGAACGACGCCACATCGAGCGGAAGCGCAGGGTCGACAAGCGCTTGCGCCAGGTCTGCGTCGGCGCGGCAGCCTTCGGCCGCAACCGAGACGGCGCGTCCGAGGTTCGCGACATCGTCCGAGTTCCGCGCGTGCGAGGCGACCAGCATCGCGGTTCGCCCCGGGCTCGGAACGGCGAGCACCGCCATCCGGTAGCGGCCGGCCTGATCCGCCAGGCACCAGATGAGGTCGAGCCTGATGGACGCGCTCTTTGCCTGCTGGACGAAGCGCGCCGCAGCGGCCGGTCCTGCCCCAAGGAGCGCCGACATGGCGTCGCTGGCCCTCTCAGGATGAACTTGGACGACTTCGTAGGTCGGCGGCGACGCAGTCATTCGTGGGATCTCGGGGCGGGCGCGCGGGGGCGCGTGAGGAAGTCTTCGGAGCCTATCCCAACCGCGGCGGATCGGGTGCGCTGCGGACATGGAATCGATCCTGCTTCGGCTCGGCGCCGCAGGCGACCGGCTTTGCGTCGGGCTGCGGCGGTTCTCGGCGTCTTGATGCGGGAAGTCGTTACAATCCCATGCTCGGTCGCGCGTGCAGCTCGACCAGCTTCGGAGTCCTTCATGCGCAGCGTCCGCATCCTTCGTTCCGTCCTGTCCCTTTCCACCATCGCGGCGATGCCGCTCGCGGTTCTGACCGTGGCCGCGCCGCTCCCGACCGGTGCCGCGTTTGCGGCTTCGGCGATGGACGCGAAGGAGCTCGACTTCACCGAGAGCGAGCTGCGCCTTTGGAAGGACCCCGAGACGGGGAACCACTTCTGGTACTTCACCTACGAGGTCGTGAACAACACGGGCAAGGATCAGCGGTTTGCGCCGCGGATCGAGCTCCTCGTCGACGACGGCCGCATCGTCCGCCAGGGCGACGGCGTGCCGACGCGCGTGAACCGTGATCTGAAGGAGTTCCTCGGCGACGCGTTGCTCGAGGATCAGTTCGAGATCCTCGGCATGGTGCTTCAGGGCAAGACCCACGCCAAGAGCGGCCTCGTGGTCTTCCGCGCCGACGACCTCGTTCCGACCGAGTTGGCGGTCATGGTGCAGGGGCTCTCCAAGGAGACCGAGAAGCGCCAGAACCCCAAGACGGGCGAGACGGTGACCTTGCGCAAGACCGCGCGCATCGATTATCTGGTCGCTGGCGACCCCCGGCCCTCGGGAACCCAGACCTATCCCGTGGTTTCCCGCGGGTGGATTTTCCGCTGAGGGTTCTGTATCCTCTCCCGACTCAGGACCGTTCGCGAGGCGGTGTCGCCGTCAGCGTGTTCAGTTGGTCGTGAGTTCGAATTTCGGCTAGGAGATTCCGTCGTGGCACACAAGAAGGGTCAAGGCTCAACCAAGAACGGACGCGATTCCAACCCGCAGTTCCGTGGCATCAAGCTCTACGGTGGCGAGGCGGCCAAGGCTGGCTCGATCATCGTCCGCCAGTGCGGCACCGTCTGGAAGCCGGGCTACCTCGTCCACATGGGCGCGGACTTCACGCTGATGGCCGAGGTCGAAGGCACGGTCGTCTACAAGGGTGGCCGCGTGCACATCGTGCCGAGCGACCCGAAGACGCCGCGCTACTCCTACGTCTGATCAGTTGAGGCGCTTCGGTTCTTCAGGCCTCGGTTCTTCAGGCCTCGGTTCTGGAGGCTTCGGGCCTCAGTCTCGGCGCCTGAAACTTCAGCGCAGGTCTCAGCAAGGTCTTTCACGCCGCGTGCGTCTGCGCGCGGCGTTTGCTTTCGGCGCCAAATGCGCCGACACTCTGCGACGACACTCCACGCATGCTCGTTGACGAAGCCATCATCCATGTGCGTAGCGGCAAAGGCGGCGATGGCTCCGTCCACTTCCGCCGCGAGAAGTCCATCATGAAGGGTGGACCGGACGGTGGCGACGGCGGCCGCGGCGGTCATGTGATCCTCGTGGGCGACTCGCATCTCGACACGCTTGTCGAGTTCCAGCACCGACCGCACCTGTTTGCCAAGCACGGCGAGAACGGATCCAAGAAGAGCTGCCACGGGTCGGATGCGGTCGACCTGTTCGTGCGCGTTCCGCTCGGCTCGGTCGTGCGCGACGCGGAGACCGATGAGTTCGTCGCGGACATCATCGAGGATGGCCAGCAGGTCATCGTCGCCCACGGCGGCCGCGGCGGCTGGGGCAACGAGCGCTTCAAGTCGGCGACGCACCAGACGCCGACCGAGTCGACGCCCGGCGGCGCTTCGATCGAGCGTTCGCTGCGCATCGAGCTCAAGCTCATCGCGGACATCGGCTTCGTCGGCCTTCCGAACGCCGGCAAGTCGACGCTGCTTGGCAAGTCGACGCGCGCGAACGCGAAGGTCGGCGACTATCCGTTCACGACGCGCAAGCCGCAGCTCGGGATCGCGGAACTCCCGGGCGACCGCCGCATCGTGCTCGCGGACATCCCCGGTCTCATCGAAGGTGCGAGCGAGGGCGCAGGTCTCGGCCACGACTTCCTGCGCCACATCGAGCGCACGAAGGCGATCGTGCATCTTGTCGACCTCGCGCCGCTCGACGGCTCGCGTCCGTCGGACAACTACCGAACCATCCGCGAGGAACTGCACGCCTTCTCGCCGACCCTGGCGGAGAAGCAGGAGCTCGTCGTGTTCTCGAAGGTCGACCTCGTGCCGGAGGAGGAGCGCGCGAAGCGCGTGCGCCGTCTCGCGACCGAGATCGGTCTTGGGAAGCACGAGCATCCCGTGATCATCTCCGCCGCCACGGGCGAGGGAATCCGCGAGCTTCTCGAGCGCTGCTACGCGCTCGTGAAGGGCGAGGCGCTTCCGACCGAATGGCGCCGGTGAGCGCGCCGCGGCCGGTCAACGGCACAGCACGCGGAACGCAGCGAAGAAGTCGCGGAACTCGGCGCGGTACTTGTCCGCGATCGTGAGCTCCGCGATCTCCGCGACGAGCGAGTCGTCGTCCTTGATGATCTCGGCGCGGCCACCGCCGGCCTCGGAAATCTCGGGGAACCAAGTGTGGCTTGGCTTCCTGCGCATGGTCGGCGGCGGCGCCTTCGGCGGTTCGGCCTGCTTCTCCCCGTTGCGGCCGACCGGCTTGTCGGGGTCGCCGCGCTCGGCCTCGCGCTCGCCATTGCGCTCGCGCTCGCGCTCGCCCTTGCCGCGCGGCTTCTTGCCGCCCTTCTCGGTTTCGGCGGGCGCCTTTGCGCGCTCCGAGCCCTCTTCCTTGAGGTTCGACTCCTGATCGCGCGCCACGATGCCGTAGGTGCGCACGCCGCGCGCGAACGCCTTCTTCGCGAGTTCGACACAGAGCGTTCCTTCGCCCGGATGCGGCGGGGCGTCGCCCACCAGGACGAGCGCACGGATCGGCTGCGGCGCGGGCGGGCGCGCGTCGGGCAGCCAGCTGAAGCGGCCAAGCGCCGTCTTCATCGCGGCGAAGACGCTCTCCGGCTCGTCGCCGCCACCTTCGGCCGAGAGCGACCAGAGGCGCGTGCGCGCCTCGTCGATGCTGCGGGTGAAGTCCCACGCCTTCGTCTCCCACGCGTCGGTGCGGTCGCGGTAGCCGATGATCGCGATTCGTACGCCGCCGGTGACGCTCCCGAGGAACTCGACGAGGTCGTCGGCGCTCGACTGCGCGTCTGAGAGCTCGCGCCACATGCTCGCGGTGCAGTCGATGAGAAGCGCGAGATCCATCGGTCGATTGGCGACGCTCGCGAGGTACCCCTCGAACGCGATGAAGCCCGCCGCGTCGAGCTCGGCGACCTTGTTCGGCGGCACGAGGCGCTCGCCTGCGGGCACGCCCGGCACGATCGCCGCCGGCTCGAAGCCGGGCTTCGCCTTGCCCCGGCGATACCAATCGCGCCAGCGGTAGTCGCGGCCGGAATCGGAGCCGCCCGTGATGGCGGCGAGTCGCGGCGACAGCGCGCCCGCCTCCGTGCGGCTCATGCGCAGCACGACGCGGCCGAGCAGTTCGTCCATGCGCTCGCGGATCTCCTTGTTCGCGGCGTCGCGCGCGACGGCGTCGTCGCCGCCGCGGTCGAGCGCGGCGAGCACCTCGAGCGCGACCATCGCCTCGACGGGGCGCTGCGAGCGCTCGATGCTGGCGATCCGCGCATCGATCGCCGCGAGCGGAACTTCGTAGCGTCCGCGCAGGATCGCGCGGAGGACGCGCTCGTCGCGTTCGCCTTCGAGGATGTCGGCGGGGAGCACGACGCCGCGACGGGCGAGCACCGCGAACGCGTAGGCGCGCACGCGCCAGGACGGGTCGCGCGTGAGGGAGATCAGTCGGCCGGCGCTCGCGGGGCAGTCGTAGCGCTCGAGGCGCATCGCGGCGAGCGCGCGCGAGGTCCACGCGCGCGAGGTTGCAAGTCGGTTCAACGCCTCGGATTCGACGGGAGAAGCATCGGCGAGCGGCACGAGCGGCTGGGGCGGCGGCGCCTCCGCGGGCGGAGTCGGCGGCGCCGGCTCGGGCATGGGCGGCGCGTCGTCTGGCGGCAGTTCTTCGGGCGGGGGTTCTTGGAGCGGGGTTTCTCGGTTCGTGACGACCTGCGGTTGCTCATCCTGGGCGAGGGCTCGCGCTGCGGCCGCGGATGGCGCCGCGGCGAGAAGCAGGAGGAGGAGCAGGATCGAGCCGCGCATGAGGTTCAAGTGTACGCTTCGCCCCTTGGAACTGACTCCGCCCGCGCGATGGATGCTCGGGTGAAGTCGCTCCGTCTCCCCAAGCTGGATTGGCCACATGATCGAGCGCGAAATCTTCGAGACCGTGTTTGCCCGCGCGAAGCCCTACGCCGCCTACCTCGCGTCCGACCCCGCGCGCGCCGGTGGCTGGCAGGCCGTGTACGACCGCGTGACGCTCTCCGAGATGCAGCGCAGCTTGCTTGCGAGCTTCACGCGGCACATGCCGGTGCTGGTCGTCAGCGGCACCTGGTGCGGCGACTGCGTGCAGCAGGGGCCGCTGATCGCGCGGATCGCGGAGGCGTGTCCGATGATCGACCTGCGGTGGGTCGACCGCGACGAGGAGTCTGAGTTCTCGTCGCGCGTGCGGATCTGCGGCGGCGGCCGGGTGCCGACGGTGGTGTTCGCGGCGGACGACGGCGAGGTCTGCTCGATCCTCGGTGACCGCACGCTCGCGCGCTACCGCGGGCTCGCGCGGCGCCAGCTGGGTGCCTCGTGCGAGCTGCCGTGGGCGGAGATTCCGGCCGACGAGACCGCGGCGGTGATGCAGGAGTGGCTGAACGAGTTCGAGCGCGTGCAGTGGATGCTGCGGCTGTCGCCGCGGCTGCGGCAGAAGCACGGGGATTGAACGACCAGCCTTTCGACGGCCGACGAGCCCGGGCGTCAGCCTTGCCAGTGCGAGAAGAGCGCCGCGAGGTCCTTTGGTCCGATGGTGCCGTCGCCATCGAGGTCGCCGAGGCCGTTGGCACCCCAGTTCGCAAGCAGGATGGTCAGGTCCGCGCCGCCGACGAGGCCATCGCCGTTCAGATCTCCGCTCGATTCCTCGAGATCGTCGCGGCCGTTGCCGTTGGCGTCCGGGTCGAGGCAGTCCGCGAGGCCGTCGCCATCGGTATCGGGATCGTCGGTACCGTCGCCTCCACAGTCGCGAAGCGACAGCTCGGCGAAGTCGACGCGGCCGTTCGTGCAGAACGAACAGCCCGCGTTCGAGGGCTTGACGCGAGCGAGCGCTCCGTCGATGAGCATTGCAGACGAGAAGTAGTCGGATGGAAGGCCGCCCGCGCGCACGACGGGGACCCATTCCGCGCCGCCCGTCCGGCGGAAGACCGTCGCTCCGAGCTTCGCGGCGAGGCTCTGCGACCCTGCCTGCACGACGAGCAGATCGCCCTTGAGGTCGACATGTCCGCCGAATCGCGCCTCGCTCAGGAAGTTGTAGTACGGCTCGAAGCCGATCGGCCGGATCATCGTCTCGTGGACCCAGCCCGAGGCGGACGAGCGATCGCGTCGGAAGAGATGCACCGCGCCGTGGGGCGCGAGCGCGGGGTTCGGCCCGCGGTCTGCTCCGACCGCGAGGCGGTCACCGTCGAGCGAGAGCGACGCGCCGAACCCGCCTTCGAAGGGCGTCGGGCGCGGATCGGCGAGCGACGCGACCAGTTCCCAGGTCTCTGCTCCCGACTTCGGGTTGGTCGCCGCGAGTTCGTAGACGAAGACGAGTCCCGTCGCGACCGTCGAACCGTTTGGGCGCGCGAGGCGGTCGCCGACGAGCAGTCGGTCGCCGTCGAAGACGAGGTCAAAGCGATGGGCGCTCGAGGTCGGGCTTGGGAGGGGCCGGATCAGTTCCGCGGTCCGAATCCACTCGCCGTGAACGAAGCGGTAGAGATGGATCTTGCCTTCGGGAACGCCTGGGCCATTGCTCTTGAGCGGCTCGGCGACGGCGATGCGGTCGCCCGTCGTCGCGACGGTCGAACCGAAGCGAGGCAGGCCGCTCGCGGGCGGCGATGGCGGAGCAAGCCTGGATTCCAGCACCCACGGGGCGCCCGCGCCGACGCGGCTCCAGATCACCACCCACGGATCTCGGTTCGCGAAAGGGCCGTTGCTCGAGGCGTCGAAGGTGTAGCCGCCGACGACCACGATGTCCGAGCCATCCGAGCGGCGACCGATGTCGACGGACCATCCGAGACGCGCGAGGTTTCCCGTGGGCGGGTCTGGATCGAGCAGGAACCCGCTCGATTCCCAGCCACCGCGGGTGCGCTCGGCGAGGAGCACGCCGCCCGAGTAGTAGGTCTGCGGGACATCCTCGACCATGCGGATGGTCGTCGACTTCGTGGTGCCGACTGCGAGCAGATCGCCTCGTCGCTCGAGCTTGCCGAACAGCGTCGCCGGGAGGAACGAAGGCTCGCTCGAATCATTCCAGTGCAAGGTCGGGACGAAGTCGAGCGGGGGATCCACGCAATCGGGCTGAAGATCGCCGTCGGAGTCGGTCTCGGGGACCTCGCAGCCGCAGACACCCGAGAAGACCTTTCCGGGTTCCTTGGGGCACTCGTCGTACTCGGTCGGCGAGAAGATGACGTCGCCGAACGCCTCGAACTGGCCGGGCAACTGCCAGGGCTCGCGGAACTCCACGGTGACCGCAGCGCGGAAAGTCGTACCGGGAGCGGCCACGAACTGGGCGAGGAGCACGAGCCCCTGCCCGTCGGGGAGCGCCTGCGGCCCTTGCAGGCGCTCCCAGTTGATGAACTGCTCGACCGAGGGAAGCGGAAGCTGCGCGACGACGGCGGACGCGTCGGGGAATCTGCTGAAGGACAGGACGGGTGCCTGCGAAGGGCCTACGCCCGGACCGAGCGCGAAGTAGGAGTCATTCATCGCGCTCGAGGGGGGCATCTGCTGGGGATTCCAGCTTCCCGCTGTCGTGGAGAGCTCGAGTTCGGAGACGTGGTCCTTGTGGAAAAAGACGGGGTTGCCGCTCACGATGCGGAACTGGCTCACGCCCTCGCAGGAGAGCGGTTGGCTGAACCGCGCGAAGAGGCGGTAGACGACGAACTCCTGCTCGTCGATCACCGCAGTGGCGCGCGTGACGCTGAATCCATCGAAGCCCGGGTCGTTCTCTCCGTCGTTCGGCGCGGCATGCGCTTCGGCCGAGGCGGCGAGGAGGAAGGCTGCGAGGGCGAGGGCCGGACGCGCGGCGGATGCGGGATGCATAGATTCATCATACGAAGCGTGCGCGGCGAATAGAACCGTCAACCTCGAAAGAGATCGTTTGGTCTCTTAGGCCCGCGCGGAGTCGGCGAGCCGGCGCAGGAGGTCGAACGCCGCAAGCGGGGTCAGCGCGTTGAGGTCGACCTTGCGCAGTTCGCCGACGACCGGGTGCTCGACATGCTCGGTGAAGAGCGACAGTTGGGGCGTCGCAGGCTGCGGCGCCTTCCGCGGTGCGGCCACGACCTGCTGGACGCGGCCGGCGAGCGCGTCGGCGACCTCGACGGTGCCGAGTAGTTCGAGCACTTCTTTGGCGCGCGCGACCGTTTCGCGCGGCAAACCCGCGAGGCGCGCGACATGGATGCCGTAGCTCCGGTCGGTGCGGCCGGGGACGATCTTGTGGAGGAAGACGACCTCGTCGTTCCACTCGCGCACCGAGACATGAAGGTTCGTGACGCGCGGGAGCGTGTCGGCGAGCTGCGTGAGCTCGTGGTAGTGCGTCGCGAAGAGCGTGCACGCGCCGCGCGCGGCGAGCGTCTCGGTGATCGCCCACGCGAGGCTGAGGCCGTCGAGCGTACTCGTTCCGCGGCCGATTTCGTCGAGGATCACCAGGCTCTTCGCCGTCGCGTGGTGGAGGATGCTCGCGGTCTCGGTCATCTCGACCATGAAGGTCGACTGGCCCGAGTGGATCTCGTCGGCG
>CAIXEV010000020.1 GCA_903918555.1 uncultured bacterium
GAACCGCCGCGTGACGCTCTGCTTCCTCGGCGACGGCGCGTTGAACCAGGGCGCGTTCTACGAGGCGATGAACCTCGCGGGGCTCTTCGACATCCCCGTCATCTTCATCGTCGAGAACAACGGCTACTCGATGGGCACCGCGATCGATCGCGGCACCACGATGAGCCACGAGCTCACGATCAAGGGCCGCGCGCACGGGCTCAAGGAAGCCACGATCGACGGCATGGACCTGCTCGCGGTCTACCACGACATGCACGAGCTCGCCGAGTGGTGCCGCGAGAACTCGCGCCCCGCGTTCGTCGACATGAAGTGCTACCGCTACAAGGGCCACTCGATGTCCGACCCGCGCAAGTACCGCACGCGCGAGGAAGAGGAGCGCTTCGAGTCGAACGACGCGATCGCGAAGTTCGAGAAGGCGCTGCTCGACCACGGCGTCGTGACCGAGGAGTCCGTGAAGGAGATGCTCAAGGGCGTGCGCGAGGAAGTGCGCGACTCGATCCAGTTCTCGAACGAGTCGCCCGAGCCGCCGATGTCCGACCTCTACACCGATGTGTTCGTCGAGCCGTGGGGCCGCTACACGGGCTCGTCGCTCCCTGAATTCATGGGAGGCGCCGACAATGTCTGCGGCTTCCGCTCGACCGACGGAAAGGAAGGCCTCGTATGACCGCAGTGCTCTCGAACCCAGTCTTCCGCGAGCCGGCGACGCTCGGCGGACCCGTGCGCGAGATCGAGTTCCGCGACGCGATCCGCGAGGCGATGAGCGAGGAGATGCGCCGCGACAAGCGCGTGTTCCTCCTCGGCGAGGAAGTCGCGCAGTACGACGGCGCCTACAAGGTGTCGAAGGGCATGCTCGCCGAGTTCGGCGCGCGCCGCATCATCGACACCCCGATCTCCGAGTCCGGCTTCGCCGGCATGGCGATCGGCGCCGCGTCGATGGGGCTTCGCCCGATCGTCGAGTTCATGTCGTGGTCGTTCTCGCTCGTCGCGGCCGACCCGATCCTGAACAACGCTCCGAAGATGCTCTACATGTCCGGCGGCCAGCTCGGCTGCCCGATCGTGTTCCGCGGCAACGACGGCGCCGGCGGCCAGCTCGGCTCGACCCACAGCTGGTGCGTCGAAGGCCTCTACTCGAATGTCCCCGGCGTCAAGATCGTGATCCCGTCGTGCCCCGCCGATGCGAAGGGCCTGATGAAGACCGCGATCCGCGACGACGATCCGGTGTTCTTCCTCGAGAGCGAGCGCATGCTCGGCAACAAGGGCCATGTGCCCGAGGGCGAGTACCTGATTCCGTTCGGCCACGCCGCCACGCGCCGCAAGGGCAAGGACGTCACCGTCTGCTCGTGGGGCCGTCCCGTCAACTTCTGCCTCGAGGCGGCGGAGATCCTGGCGAAGGAAGGCATCGACTGCGAGGTCATCGACCTCCGCACGATCCGCCCGCTCGACCTGCCGACCGTCATCCGCAGCGTGAAGAAGACGAACTGCGCGGTCGTGGTCGACCAGTCGTGGAGCTTCGCGTCTCCGGGCGGCGAGCTCGCGGCGCTCATCCATCGCCACTGCTTCGACGACCTCGACAACTTCGTGCACCGCGTCCACACCGACGACGTGCCCACGCCGTACTCGTCGAAGCTCGAGCAGGAGTACCTGCCCAACGTCCGCAAGATCTGCGAGGCAGTTCGGGCGGCCACCTACCGGGCCTAAGTCGTACGGATCCGAAGAAGGACTCTTCGGATCCTGGAAGATCTCACGGATCTGACGAAGCACTCCCGAGGAGTGACTCTCGGATCCTGAGAGTTTGAAGAGTCACTATCCCCCTGCGATCCAGCCATGCCGATTGAACTCACCATGCCCCGCCTGTCCGACACGATGGAAGCGGGCACCGTCATCAAGTGGAACGTCAAGGAAGGCGATCCCGTGCGCTCGGGTTCGGTGCTCGCCGACATCGAGACCGACAAGGCCACGATGGAGATGCAGTGCTTCGACGACGGCAAACTGGCCGCGATCCTGGTCGAGCCGGGCAAGCAGGTGAAGGTCGGCACCACGATCGCCCTCATCGCCCTCGAGGGCGAGGATGTGGCGGCGGTGAAGGCCGGTGGCGGCAAGAGCGGGGCGACGCCGGTGGCCAACGCGCCAGCGCCGGCGGCGAAGGTGCCAGCGCCGGCAGCGAAGGTGCCAGCGCCGGCAGCGAAGGTGGATGTGCCGGCTGCGAAGACCGCGCCGGCTCCTGCTTCGGCGACTCCGGTCGTCCAGACCGAGACCCGTCACGGCATGGAGGGTTTCCCGAGCCTCGGTGACGACGACGGCCCGCGCATGCGCGTGAGCCCGGTCGCGCGCCGCATGGCCGAGGACAACGGCATCGCGATCGACAGCATCAAGGGCACCGGCCCCGGCGGACGCGTCATCAAGCGCGACGTCGAGCAGGCGATCGAGAACAAGTCGAGCCAGAAGGCCGCCGCTGCGGCGACCATCACGCCCGCGCAGGCACTCGCCGTGTCGACGAGCGGCGTGCAGACCGCAAGCGCTCCGCTCGCGCTGTCGATGCCGGGCCGCGATGTCGCACTCACGGGCATGCGCCAGACGATCGCGCGCCGGCTCGTCGAGAGCAAGACGACGATCCCGCACTACCAGGTCACGATGAAGTTCGACATGGATCGGCTCATCGAGATGCGCGCCAACTACAACGAGAAGCTCAAGAGCTCGGGCGTCAAGCTCAGCGTGAACGACTTCCTCGTGCGCGCGTGCGCGCTGGCGATGGCCGAGCACCCGTTCTTCAACGCGAGCTTCGCGGGCGACCATGTGCGCATCCACGAGGTCGTGAACATCGGCGTGGCGATCTCGCTGCCCGAGGAGAAGGGCGGCGGCC
>CAIXEV010000021.1 GCA_903918555.1 uncultured bacterium
CGGCGTGCCGCTCTCCGAAGTGAAGCTCGACACGATGGAATCGCGCGTGTGCCCCGGCCTCCACCTCGCCGGCGAGATCCTCGATGTCGACGGCCGCATCGGCGGCTTCAACTTCCAGTGGGCCTGGGCGACAGGCTTCCTCGCAGGCGGCGCGGCTGGCGATTCGGCCCAGATTCTTCTGAATCCATGAAGGCGAACTCGGTTCGCCTCTCTCAACGGGCGTCGGGAAAGACGCCGGACCGAGTGGACCGGCACCCGATCGAAGGCAGAATCAGCCAAGGCGAAATCAGCCATGGACAACGATCCAGCGCAGCACGATCCCTCCGACCGTCGACCTTCCGCAGATGATGCGGAGTGCGCCCCGTGGGATGCCGCCGCGGTGGCTCGATATGAGCGCCTGCGCAGCGGCGACGCAGCGCCCGATGACCTCGACCCGCTCTCGGCATGCCTTGCCGCGGTCGGGAACCCCTCATGTCCGCTCGAGGCGATCGAGCGGGCGCAACCGCTCGCTGCCGAATCCGCGCATGAGGCACTCCAGTGCATGATGCGCGACGATCTCCGCAAGATGCTCGAATCGATCGCGCTCCTCGTGATCGGCGTAGCGCTGACAGCGATCGGTGCGATTCTCCACGACCGCTGGTGGGTCCTCCTCATGATGGGCGGCATTTTCGGCGCACTCGTTCTGGTTCGAGTCATCGTCAACGCCTTTCGTCGCCGCCTGATCAACCGACTTTGCGGCAAGGGACGCGCCGAAGATGCGCTCTTGTGGCTCGAGCGGCTCAACATGCTCGAGTCGGTCGTGGTCGCGGCCGCGTACGCCGCGCTCCTCGTCGGCGGCGGATTCATCATCACCGATCGCTGGATGGGTGGGAACATCGGCATGGCGATCGGATTTGGACTCTTCATCTGGCTGCCCTTCCTCGGCAGGACGATCGACGCCATCCGTTCGGCGAGTCTCTCTGTGCACCGCCGCGCACCGATCGTCGGGAGTGGTCGATGAACGATGCCGACATCGACGCGCTCTGGCGCTCCCACGCCGGCAAGGTGCACGCACTGGCGATGCAGATCACGCTCGACCGCGAGCTGGCCGACGACACCGTGCAGGAGACCTTCCTCGCGGCGTATCGCGCGCGGGCGACCTTTCGCGGCGACTCGCTGCCTTCCACTTGGCTCTACCGGATCGCGGTGCGCGTCGCGCGGCATCTCGCGGCGCGGAGTCGAGCCCAATCGAGCCCGAACGCAGGGGCGACCGAGGTGGAGTTGCTCGATGCATCGCGCCGAATGTCGCCTGCCGCAGACGCGGAGATCGCTACGCGCGCGCTTGCGGCACTTGCGCATCTCACTGACGAGCAGCGGCTCGCACTTGTTCTGCTGCGCGTCCGCGACCTCCCGGGCGAAAGCGTGGCGGAGATCCTCGGGGTGCCGATCGGGACGGTCTATTCGCGCGCGAGTCTCGCCGCAAAGCGACTGCGGGACCTGCTTGGAGAGGCGACGCTCAACGCGAGTGGAGACGCCGCATCTGGATCGCGCCAAGTACACTTGCCCAC
>CAIXEV010000022.1 GCA_903918555.1 uncultured bacterium
ACCCCGCGGCCACCGCGAGCGTCGAGAAGATCCTGCGCGCCACGCGCCGCCTCGACCGGATCGTGGGCGATGTCCTGAGCTTTGCACGCGACACCCGCATCAACGCGGTCTCGACGACCGCGCGCGAGATCCTCGAGCTCGCCGCCGCCGACTGCGAGGCGCTGCTCGAGCGCGAGGAGATCGATCTGCGCATCGACATCGACGGCGACTGCCGCTTCGTCGCCGATGGCCCGCTGGTCGCGCAGGCGGTGGCCAACCTCATCTGCAACGCCGTGCAGGCGATGCACGGCATGCCGTTGCGCGAGGTGACGCTGTCGGCGCGCGAGGCGCGGCTTCGCACGCCCGACGGCACGCGGCGCGGCTTCATCGTGCTCGCGGTCGAGGACACGGGCCCCGGCATCCCGGCCGAGGCGCGCGAGCGAATCTTCAATCCTTTCTTCACGACGCGGGAGGAAGGGACGGGCCTCGGGCTCGCCATCGTCCACCGCATCGTCGATGCGCACGGCGGCATGACCGCCTGCGCGGAGTCCACCCGCCCGGTCGCAGGACGCGGCCGGGGCGCTCGGCTCGAGCTGTCGTTGCCGCTCGAGCCTACCAAGGTCGTGGCCGCCGAAGGCGTGTCGCTTGGTGAAGCCGTTCGCCGAAGGATCGGCGGGAATCATGCAGTCCACGCAAACGCTGGATGAAGGAGCCGTCCGTATGGGCAAGGTACTGGTTGTCGACGACAAGGAACTCATGCGCGACAGCGTCGCTGCGATCCTGAGCCGCAAGGGGCACACCGTGCTGACCGCGCCGGATGCGCGCGCGGCGCTGGCCCGCATCTCGGAGAAGCGGCCCGAATGCGTGGTGACCGATCTGCAGATGCCGGGCATGAACGGGCTCGAGCTGCTCGAGGAGATCCGCAAGATCGATGCGGAGCTGCCGGTCGTGTTCATGACCGCGTTCGGCTCGATCGAGACGGCGGTCGAGGCGATGCGCAAGGGCGCGTTCGACTATGTGACGAAGCCCTTCTCGGGCGACGAGCTCACGATCTCGGTCGACCGCGGGCTCGAGCACGCGCGGCTTCTCCGCGAGAACCAGGTGCTCCGCGCCGTGGCGACGCCGCAGACGCGCCGCGCCCAGAGCCACCGCATGATCGGCTCGAGCGCGATCATGGAGGACCTGCGCGCCAAGCTCGCGCCGATGGCGTCGAGCCACGGCACGGTGCTCATCACCGGCGAATCGGGCACGGGCAAGGAAGTGGCCGCGCGCCACATCCACGAGCACAGCCCGCGCGCGTCGGGGCCGTTCCTCGCGATCAACTGCGCGGCGCTCTCGTCGGCGCTCCTCGAGAGCGAGCTCTTCGGACATGAGAAGGGCGCATTCACCGGCGCCGACCGCCTGCGCAAGGGCCGCTTCGAGCTCGCCGACGGCGGCACGCTCCTCCTCGACGAGATCAGCGAGATCCCGCCGGACCTGCAGGCCAAGCTCCTGCGCGTCCTCCAGGAGAAGAGCTTCGAGCGCGTCGGCTCGAGCGTCGCCCAGAGGGCCGATGTCCGAATCCTCGCGACCACGAACCGCGTTCTCGCCCGCGAGGTCGATGCCGGTCGCTTCCGCGGCGACCTCTTCTTCCGACTGAATGTGCTTCCGGTCCGCATGCCCGCGCTGCGCGAGCGACTCGGCGATGTGTCCGAACTCGCCGAGCACTTCCTCGGCCTCGTCGCCGACCGCGAGGGCGGGCGGCGCAAGAAGCTGACGAAGGAGGCGCTCGCGCTCTTCGTCGAGTACGGCTGGCCGGGCAATGTGCGCGAGCTGCAGAACCTCTGCGAGCGGGCCGCGGTGCTTGCCTCGGGAGACACGATTCCCGGCGAGCTCGTCGCCCCGTGGCTCGTCGCGCACGACGCGGCGCCGGCGGGCGCGCCGGCCGGCGGCATCGGCGTGCGCCTCTCGCGCCCGACCGAGCCGCCGATCATCGAGACCTTCGCCGCGGCCGCCGCGAACACCCTCATCGGTGCGGGGCATTCGTCCGGCGGCATGACCTCGAACGGCATGACCTCGAACGGCATGAGCTCGAGCGGTTCCGCGTCCACGACCCCGTCGCCCGCGGCCTTCGCCGCCGCCGCCGACCACTCGGGCATCCCGAGCCTCGTCTGCGACGGCCGGCTCACCCTCGACGAGATCGAGCGCCGCTCGATCGTTGCCACGCTCGAGCGTTTCCGCGGTCACCGCCAGAAGAGCGCCAAGGCGCTCGGCATCGGCGTCCGCACCCTCGGTCTCAAGCTCAAGAAGTGGAAGGAAGAGGCTCTCGTTCCCGCGGAGCTGTGAGGTGTCGTCATGATCGACGGAATGCTTGGAAGCACCAATCTCCCCGCGCTCGAGCGGTCGCTCCAGTACATGGCGGCCCGCCAGAAGCTGCTTGCCGGCAACATCGCCAACATCGAGACCCCGGGCTACCGGCCGACCGATGTGGCGCCCGCCGCGTTCCAGCAGGCGCTGCGCGACGCCCTCGACCAGGAGCGCGTCGACAAGCAGGGGGGCCTCGCGTTCGATGAGTCGGCGCCCGTCGCCTTCAGCGAGTCGGGCACCGAGCTGAAGCCGCAGGTCCTCGCCGAGAACATCATGTTCCACGATGGCAACGACCGCAGCGTCGAGCGCCTGATGCAGAAGATGCAGGAGAATGTCTACAGCTTCCGGGTGGCCTCGCAGCTGTTCCGCAACCAGTTCGACCTCATCAACACCGCGATCCGCGAGCGCATGTGACGCGCCGCCGCGACGGATCGTGAATCAGAGCGTGCCCGCCGTGGGTTGTGCACGCAGAACCGGATCCCGCCATGTTCACCTCGTTCGACATCTCGACCTCCGCACTCGTCGCCAACCGCACGCGGCTCGACGCGATCGCCGCGAACATCGCGAACGCCGATGTCCCCGTCGACCCGAAGTCGAGGAACCCGCCGTTCTCCGAGCAGGTGGTCTACTTCGCCCAGGGCGACCCGCTCTCGGGCGATCCGAACGGCGTCCATGTCGCCGCCATCCAGCCACGCAACGACTTCCGCCGCGCCTTCGAGCCGTGGAACCCGCTGGCCGACAAGGACGGCTATGTCCGCTACCCGAACATCGACCCGGTGGTCCAGCAGGCCAACGCCATGCTGGTCACCCGGAACTACGACGCCAATCTTGCGGCAATCGAGGCGTCGAAGTCGATGATCAGCTCGTCCCTGTCGATCATCAGTTGAGGCATCGCCCTTGTGCTGGCACGGGATGTGCTAACCCAGCCCAGAGGTAACGGACAGATATGACCGATCCACTTGGAATCGTCTCCCGCATCAACACCCAGGCCCCGGGCATGTCCCGGCCGGGTCAGATGCCCGCTGGGCAGGATTTCAAGCAGGAACTGCTCGACGAGATGCGCAAGGTGAACCAGATGCAGCAGGACGCCACCCAGGCGACCAACGACCTGCTGACGGGCCAGCGCGACGACATCGAGGGCGTCATGATCGCCACGCAGAAGGCGGATTCCGCCTTCCGCATGCTGCTTGCCCTGCGCAACAAGGTGGTCGACGCGTACGACGAGGTCCGCAACATCCGCGTCTGATCGCCGCCTGATCGCCGCCTGATGCGGCCACATCCATCGTTCGCAGGGGAGGCCGCCGCGCGCCAGGCGCGGCGGAGGCGTTCTCGCGTCGAAGGTGCGCTTCGGGTGCTCGGCGCATCCTGCGCGGTCGCGCGCAACTTTCGCCATTTCGCGCGCGGTCTTTGCGGGACGAAACGGCGCCGTGCCGATGAGGGTTCTCACGGTGCGCTCTGCCAGGATGGCGTTGCGCCGTGCGCGGGCACCTCGGTGTCCGGCGCACAACAGGAAGATCGTCGCGGCGCATCAGGCATGGAGGCCTACGCGTGCAGGCATTGCGGAACACGCTCGAACTCATCCGTAGCAGGCTCGGCGGGCTGACGCCCACGGCCAAGCTGCTGGCAGGAAGCCTCGTGATCATCGTCGCGATGGGGCTCTTCCTCGTCGCGCAATGGAGCGCGACGGTCTCGACCGTTCCCTTCTCGGTGACGCCGGCGGCGTACGAGCAGGCCAAGACCTATCTCGCGACCCGCGGCGTGAAGTTCACCGAGGAGAACGGCCGGCTCATGATTCCCGCGGAGAAGCAGGGCGAGCTGATCGCCGGCTTCGCGGAGCAGGGGGCGGCCGGAGAGGCGGGCATCGACTTCGAGGGCATGATCGGGCTCGACAGCCCGTTCGACACCACGCGCCAGAGCGAGACGAAGAAGCTCATCGCGCTTCAGAATGTGCTTGCGCGCACCATCGCCGGCTTCCGCAACGTGAAGTCCGCGACCGTGTTCATCTCGCCGAAGCCGGCCACGCCGCTCGGCGCGTCGCGGAATGTGCAGACCGCGAGCGTGCATGTGGTGATGCGCAACGGCGGGCTCACGCAGGACCAGGTCGACGCCATCGCGTCGATGGTGGCCGGCACGCAGGCGGGGCTCAAGCCGGAGAGCGTCTCGGTCACCGACGGCACGCAGGGCTACAAGACGACCTTCGGCCGCGCCGGGGCCGGCGGCGAGAACCTCGAGCAGTCGCTCAAGATCGCCGACGCCGTGCAGGCGCGGCTCTCGACGATCCTCGCGTCGATCGAGGGCGTGCGCATCGCGGTCAACCCGCAGGTGGTGACCGTCGAGCGCAAGCGGACCAAGACCGAGTTCCGCGACGGCATCTCGGTGCCGCTCAGCGAAAGCACGCAGACCTCGGAGACGAAGGGCTCGACGCCGACGCGCGAGCCCGGAACCGTGCCGAACACCGGCATGCAGATCATGGCGACGCCGAGCGGCGCGGGGCAGTCCTCGACCGAGCGCGCGGAAAACCGCTACCTCTCGCAGATCCCGGGCACGCAGGAGACCGAGATCGATCCCACGGGCTACGCGACGAAGATCGATGTCGGCGTCACGATCCCGTGGAGCTACTTCGTCAAGGTGTGGAAGCTGCGCAATCCCGCGACCGACGGCGCCGAGGCGAAGGCGCCCGACGAGGCCGCGGTGGCGTCCGTGCGCGACGAGGAGGTCGCGCGCATCAAGAAGCTCGTCGAGCCGCTCGTGTCGACCGATGCCTTCGAGGACGCCAAGAAGGGCGTCGTCGAGGTCAGCTGGTTCTACGACTTCGCCAACGAGACGCCCGAGCCCTCGATGGCGGCCAACCTCGGCGAGATCGTCCTCGGTGGCGGCGGCGGCGGTGGTGGTGGCGGCGGCGTCTCGTTCGGCGGCGGCGGCCTCATCAAGCCGATCGGCCTTGGCGTCCTCGCCGTCGTGAGCCTCTTCTTCATGTTCAACATCGCGAAGAAGGCCTCGACCCGCGAGCAGCTGCCGAGCGCAGAGGAGCTCGCGGGCGTGCCGCCGATGCTCGATTCCGACGGCGGCGACATCATCGGCGAGGCCGACGAGGCGACGCCGGCGCTCGAGGGCATGGAGCTCGACGACGACAGCCTGCGTCGCCAGCAGATGCTCGACCAGCTGAACGAGCTCGCCGGCCGCGATCCGGCGGAGCTCTCAGGCATCCTGCGGCGCTGGATGCGCAACCAGGATTGATCCAGACGGAGGAGACGAACCATGGTGTACCGCCCGGGCATGAAGCTTCCGAAGTCCGCCGACGAGCTCGACGGCACGCTCAAGAGCGCGATCCTGCTGCTCCTGCTCGACTCGACCTGCGCGGGAAAGCTCCTCAAGGAGCTGCCCACCGAGTCGGTCGAGGAAGTGACGCGCGCGCTCGCGGCGCTCGGCGATGTGCCGAAGGAACTCGGCGAGGAAGTGATCCGCGAGTTCTATTCGCTCGCGATGGCGCAGGGCTATGTCCGCGAAGGCGGGTTCTCCTACGCGAAGAACCTGCTCAAGAACTCGCTTGACGCGAAGGTGGCCGAGAAGGTCATCCAGCAGATCCAGACGCAGGTCCAGAAGACGCCCTTCAGCTTCCTGCAGAAGGCCGAGAGCGCGAACCTGCTGACATTCATCCAGGACGAGCACCCGCAGACGATCGCGCTGATCGTGAGCCATCTCTCGCACCACAAGGCGAGCGAGATCCTGATCGGCCTGCCGCCTGCGAAGCAGATCGAGGTCGTGCGGCGCATCGCGCACATGGAGCAGACGAACCCCGAGGTCATCCGCGAGGTCGAGATGTCGCTCGAGAGCCGTCTCTCGAACATGATCTCGTCGTCGATGGAGCGCGTCGGAGGCGTCGAGACGGTGGCCGAGATCCTCAACCTCGTCGACCGCTCGACCGAGCGCACGATCATGCAGGGCGTCGAGGGCGAGGACCCCGAGCTCGTCGAGGAGATCCGCCGGCGCATGTTCGTGTTCGAGGACATCAACATGGTCAACGACAAGGGCATCCAGGCGGTGCTCAAGGAAGTCGAGAACGACCAGCTGGTGCTCGCGCTCAAGACCGCGTCGGAAGGCCTCAAGAACAAGATCCTCAACAACATGTCGTCGCGCGCGGCCGAGACCATCCGCGAGGACATGGAGTTCATGGGGCCGGTGCGCGTCAGCGATGTCGAGTCTGCTCAGCAGAAGATCGTCGACATCGTGCGCAGGCTCGAGGAGGCGGGCGAGATCATCATCGCCGGCCGTGGCGGCGAGGGCGATGTGGTGGTGTGAGCGCGCGTCCTGCGCGGCATGACGGAACCAGGTCACGATGGCGGTCATCAAGTCCACATCTCCGAGGCCAACCTTCGCGGGAACGAGCCTCCACGACCTCGGCGACCTTCGCCGTGGCGCCGAAGACGCGCTGAGCCAGGCGCGCGCGGAGGCGGCGCGGCTCATCGCCGACGCGAGGCAGGAGGTCCAGAGGATCTTCAACGAGTCGCGCGAGTCCGGCTTCGAGCAGGGCAAGGAAGAGGGCTACGCGACGGGTCTGGCCGAGGGCCGTGCCGCGGGCGAGGTCGCCGGCCGCGAGGACGCGCGCGCGTCGTACGAGGTCATGATCAAGGCGATCGAGGAGTCGTTCGGCTCGGAGTTCCTGCGCTGGTCGCAGATCCGCGAGGAAGTGATGCGCTCCGCCGAGCGCGAGCTCGCGGGCATCGCGATCGCGATCGCGGAGTCGATCGTGCGCGAGCATGTCCGTCAGGATCCGGCCGCGGTGGCGCGGCAGGTCGAGCAGGCCGTGGCGCTCTTCGCGCGTGCCACGCGCGTCTCGATCGAGGTCGCGCCCGAGGACGAGCCGCTGGTGCGCGAGGCGCTGCCGACGCTGTGCGCGATGCTTCCGCCCGACGCGGAGATCGCGCTGCGCGCGCGCGCGGGCATCACGCGTGGAGGCTGCTTCATCCGCTCGAGCGAAGGCACGGTCGACGCGCGCATCGAGACGCTCTTCCGCCGCATGCGCGAGGGAAT
>CAIXEV010000023.1 GCA_903918555.1 uncultured bacterium
GCCTACATCATGCAGATGAAGCTCGACCCGAAGATGGACGAGGACGGCGAGAAGCGGCTCGGCGAACAGGTCGCGGACGCCGTGCCCGGCGCCGTGTTCTCGAGCGGGCGCGCGATCCGCGGCTTCGTCGACCAGGTCGGCGGCACGATCCTCGCGCTCACGAGCGCCGTGGCGCTGGCGGCGCTTGCGCTCGCGGCGATCGGCGTCGGCAGCGTGGTCGCCGCGGGAATCTCGGCGCGCACGCGCGAGTTCGGCATCCTGCGCGCGGTCGGCGGCTCGACGCGCGTCCTCGTCGGGCTCGTCCTCGGCGAGACGATCGTGATGGCGATCGCGGCGCTCGTCTCGGGCACCGCGCTCGGGCTCCAGCTCGCGTGGATGGGCGTCGAGCTCTACCGCGACTTCGCGGGCCTGCGCCTCGCGTGGGTGATCCCGTACGCGCCGCTCGCGGTCGGCGGCGCGATCGTGGTCGCGGTCGCGCTCCTCGCGGCCTGCCCTGCGGTGATTCGCCTCGCGAGGAAGCCGGCGCGCGCCCTTCTCGCCTCGGCATGACCGCGCGTACGCTACGAGCCGCGCGATGAGCGACACGCCCTTCATCATCCACAGCCCTTTCCAGCCGATGGGCGACCAGCCGCAGGCGATCGAGGAGCTCGTCGAGTCGCTCGACGCGGGACGCCGCCACCAGGTGCTGCTCGGCGCGACCGGCACGGGCAAGACCTTCACGATGGCGAATGTCATCGCGCGCATGAACCGCCCGACGCTTCTCGTCTCGCACAACAAGACGCTCGCCGCGCAGCTCTACGAGGAGATGAAGGAGCTCTTCCCGAAGAACGCGGTCAGCTACTTCGTCAGCTACTACGACTACTACCAGCCCGAGGCGTACATCCCGCAGCGCGACATCTACATCGAGAAGGACGCGTCGCGCAACGCCGACCTCGACCGCCTGCGGCTCGCCGCGACCAGCCAGCTCCTCTCGCGCCGCGACACGATCGTGGTCGCGAGCGTCTCGTGCCTCTACGGCCTCGGCAGCCCGAGCGAGTACCGCAACAAGACGATCTTCATCGAGCGCGGCATGAAGCTCGACCGCCGCGCGTTCCTGCTCGGGCTCTCCGCGATGCAGTACTCGCGCAACGAAGTGGCGCCCGCGCGCGGCAACTTCCGCGTGCGCGGCGATTGCATCGAGGTGTATCCCGCCTACGAGCAGTACGCGATCCGCATCGACCTCTTCGGCGACGAGATCGAGACGATCCAGCTCTTCGACCCGACGAGCGGCGAGCTGCTCGCCGACGAGCAGAAGACCTTCATCTTCCCCGCCGTCCACTATGTGATGCCCGACGAGCAGAAGCTGGTCGCGATCGCGTCGATCCGCGCCGAGCTCGACGCGCGCGTCGCCGAACTGCGCGGCGAAGGCAAGCTGCTCGAGGCGCAGCGCCTCCTCGCGCGCACGAAGCACGACCTCGAGCTGCTCGAGGAAACCGGCTTCTGCAACGGCATCGAGAACTACTCGCGGCATTTCGACGGGCGTCCGTCGGGGGCGCGCGCGTGGACGCTCCTCGACTACTTCCGCCAGGCGCCCGGCGGAAACGGCGAGGACGACTGGCTCGTGATCATCGACGAGTGCCATGTCACGCTGCCGCAGATCCGCGGCATGTACTTCGGCGACCGCGCGCGCAAGCAGACGCTCGTCGACCACGGCTTCCGCCTTCCGAGCGCGCTCGACAACCGACCGCTCAGGTTCGAGGAGTTCGTCGAGCTCGTGCCGCAGGTGATCCATGTCAGCGCGACGCCCGGACCGTGGGAACTCGACCAGGCGCAGGGCGTCGTCGCCGAGCAGGTGATCCGCCCGACGGGCCTCGTCGACCCGCCGATCGAGGTCCGCCCCGCGCGCACGCAGGTGCCCGACCTCCTCAAGGAAGCGCGCCTCCGCGCCGAGAAGGGCGAGCGCACGCTCGTCACGGCGCTCACGAAGCGGCTCTGCGAGGACCTCACCGCGTACCTCCACAAGGAGGGAATGCGCGTCCGCTACCTCCACAGCGAGATCGAGACGCTCGAGCGGCTCGAGCTTTTGCGCGACCTGCGCGAAGGCGCGTTCGATGTGCTCGTCGGCGTCAACCTCCTGCGCGAAGGCCTCGATCTACCGGAGGTGTCGCTCGTCTGCATCCTCGACGCGGACAAGCAGGGCTTCCTGCGCAGCCAGTCGAGCCTGATCCAGACGATGGGCCGCGCCGCGCGCAACGCGAACTCGATGGCGCTTCTCTACGCCGACGAGATCACCGAGGAGATGCGCAAGGCGATGGACGAGGTCGAGCGCCGCCGCCGCAAGCAGCTTGCGTACAACGCCGAGCACGGCATCGTGCCGAAGACGATCCAGAAGGCGATCCGCCGCGGCATCGAGCTCGAGCTCGCCGCGCACCGCACGGCGCGCCGCGCGGCGGGCGCGAGCGACGACGGGGCAGACGACGAGAACGCGCTCGACCGCGAGGAACTCCTCGGCCAGATGCAGGCCGAGATGATGGAGGCCGCCGAACGCCTCGAGTTCGAGAAGGCCGCGCGCCTGCGCGACGAGATCAACAAGCTGAAGTCGATGCCCGCCGACGCGCGCGCACGCGGAAGCCGCGGCGCGGACACGAATTCAGGCGACCGCCAGCCGTCAAAGGCCGGCATGCCTGGCACCCGCGCGGGCCGCGGCCGCAAGCGTCGGTAGCAGAGGTCAGCGACCCAAGAAGGTCGCAAGCGCGAACACCATCGCGAGCCTCAGCAGGAAGCCGCCGATCACGAAGACGACTCCGATCACGAACGCGCGCTTCATCTCGACGCCGTACTTGATGAAGAGGACGCCGCCGATGCCGACGCCGGCGACGAGCTTTCCGACCAGGAAGGCCCAGTCGTCGAGGCTCGACTGCAGCCACCATCCGATCGCGATCGAGACCACCGCACCAACCAGCGCGAGCACGAGGGCGTGCACGAGATCGATCTCATCGTCGCCAAGCCACTTGACGAGACCGAGGAGGATGAGCGCGTCGAGGACGATGTCGCACATGTCGAGGCTCCCTGAGGTGCCCGCGCGGGGCGGACCGGTGTCGATGGCGCGGAGCGAACACGATGCGGCCCGACGCATTTTGTCAAGCCTACCACAAGACGCACGCCGGTCGCCGTCTACAATCGCCGTCGCCATGCACAAGACTTCCATGCGTCTCCGCGCGCTCATCGTCCCCTGCCTCGCGCTCCTCACCCTCGTCGGCTGCGCTGCGAATCCCGCCGCGAAGCGAGACACTGCGCCGACCCCGCCGAAGCGCGTCGCCATCGTCCTCACGAACCACGGTCAGCTCGGCGACACGGGCAAGGCGACCGGCTTCTATCTCTCGGAGGCCACGCACCCGTACGAGGTCTTCCACAAGGCCGGCTACGAGATCGACTTCATCTCGCCGAAGGGCGGCGAGGCGCCGATGGACGGCGTCGACGCGAGCGACCCGATCAACGCGGCGTTCCTCGCCGACGAAGCGCTGGTCGCGCGCACGAAGTCCACGACTTCGATCGCGAGGTCGATGTCGGTTGGCTACGACGCCGTCTTCTTCTCGGGCGGCCACGGCACGATGTGGGATTTCGCCAACGACGCGGGCGTGCAGGAACTGATCCGCACGGTCTACGAGCGCGGCGGCGTGGTCGCCGCGGTCTGCCACGGTCCGGCGGCGCTCGTGAACGCGCGCCTCTCGAGCGGCATGTACCTCGTCGCGGGCAAGCAGGTCTCGGCCTTCACCGACGAGGAAGAGGTCGCCGTCAAGCTCGAGAAGGTCGTGCCGTTCGCGCTCGAATCAACGCTGCGCGCCCGCGGCGCGCGATTCGTCGAGGCGCCGAACTTCGAGAAGAAGGTCGCCGTCTCCGAGCGGCTCGTGACAGGCCAGAACCCAGCCTCCGCGACCGGCGTCGCGGAAGCCGTGGTGCGACTCCTCGAAGACCGCGCCGAGTGATCCGTCGCTCGAGCGACTTCGTGAGCGCGCGTCGCAGCGTGATGGCCGCTGCGTCGAACGCGTCGCAGTAGGTCTTCGCGCGCTTCTCGACGCGCAGCGATCGACCGGCCGGGCAACCGACGCCACGGCGGCTCGGGAGCGGGGTTCGAGAATCGAACCGACCACCTGTCTGCGCCTGCGCAAGCATCCGAGAACGCTGCGAGCTTCCCCGAATGCGCGATTCGGGTGACCAAAGTCGGTCGATCCGTCGGGTTTCGCTTGCACGAAGGCGGAGTCCGAGTAGGGTCGATTCATGTTGACTGCACGGCCTTCGCATTGACATCCGAGCAACTCCATGTCCCCGCGACCTGCCCTTCTTCGCCTTCTCCGAACCTTCGCCCTGCCTGCGGCCCTGTGCGTGGCGGCCGCCGCGCACGGCGGAGACCCGATCGTCATCGGGACCATCGCACCGGATCGCAGCGCGGATTGCGGCACGATCGACTTCAGCTTCGTCGCGGGCGGCTATTTCTCGACGGTGCGCTCTGCGCTTGACAGCAACGCGAACTTCGGCGCCGGCGGCATCGTCGGACGCGACATCGTCTTCGCCCCCCCGATCTCGGTCGTCACGAACGAGGCGTTGCAAGGCATCGACATCCTCTTCGTGACGCCGGTGCAGCCGGCGCTCGGCAGCTGCGAGGTCGCCGCCATCGGGAACTTCCTCGCCGCAGGCGGAGGCGTGTTCGCGTTCGCCAACGACGCGGCGGCGAATCTCGCGCCGATCGTCGGGGCCTCGGCCGGTCCAACCGGTTCCGGCAGCGGCGTCGTGCTTCCGGGTCGGCCGATGTCCGCGGGGCCGTTCGGGAAGGTGACCGGCCAGTACGGCCTCTCGTTTCACCGCGTGTTCGGCTCGATCGGAAAGTCGGGGCAGCCCTGCCTCCAGTCGACCGGCGTGGTCGCCGCGGCGTTCACGCGTGGCCTGGGGCGGCTCATCATCGTGAACGACGAGGAATGGTGCGGCGACCGGTCGCTGGGCGGATGCGCGGTGTCCTGGATGCCGAGCGCGCCCCGACTCACGATGTTCCTGAACTCAGTCGCGTGGGTCACGCCGTCGAGCTCGTTCACATTCGTCGAGCCGGGCCCGACGCCCGACCTCGACTGCGACGGTGATGTCGATGCATTCGACCTCGCCATTCTGCTGAACGCCTGGGGGACCTGCACAGGCTGCCGCGCGGACATCGACCGCGACGGGCAGGTCAACGGTCAGGATCTCGCGATTCTGCTCGTAAACTGGTCGGCGTGACCGCACCGCCGACCACCTTCGTCCGCCACGCGACGGCAGACGACCTCGACGAACTCGTCTCGCTGGCGCGGCGGTCCTTCTTCGACGCCTATTCCGAGACCGATGACCACGCGGTCATCGATGCCTACTGCGTGCGCAACTTCACGCGCGAACGCTTCGCGTCGATCCTCGCGGATCCCCGCTCGAAGGTTCTCGTGGCCGACCACGGGCAAGGCTGCTTCGCTGGCTATGCGCAGGTCGCGTCGTCGAGCCCTCCTCCGTGCGTGCGGTGCGCGCAGCCGATCGAGCTCGTGCGCCTCTACCTCGCGCGCGAGTGGATCGGACGCGGCGTCGGCGCCGTGCTCATGCGCGCGGCGATCGACGAGGCGCGCCGGCTCGGCGGCAGCACGCTCTGGCTCGGCGTCTACGAGCGAAATCCGCGCGCGATCGCGTTCTACGAACGGTTCGGAATGCGCGTGGTCGGTACCAAGCCCTGGGAGTGGGGCGGCGAGATCTTTCAGGATCCCGTGATGGAGCGCGCGATCTAGATTCTGTCCGACAGGGTCAGACCCGAAACGAAGACGCGCGCCGTTCAAGCGCGCGCCACTCGTCACGACCCGGAATGAGCTTGCCGGGATTGAGGTTCGGCACACCCGTCGCCGCCGCGTCGGTCGTCGCGTCGGTCATCGCGTCGGTCATCGCGTCGGTCGTCGCGTCGGTCGTCACGGTCGGGTTCGCCGTCGCGGCATGAACAACGGCATCCAGCGAGACTCCGCCAGCCGACAACCCCGCCGCTCCTTTCAGGGTCGCGGCAGCGATGGATTCGAGTCCTGGGGTCGGGGTGACCGGAGACATCAGCGAACAATTCCTACGATGGGTTTCGGCAGATGAAGGCAAGCGAACGCAAAAACAGTCCAAATTCCCCTCGGCGGCGGGGCAGACGCGCGTCCAGCGCAGGTATTCCGCCAGTTCTGCGCCAGCGAGCGCGGGGCTCGGGGGCGTGACTCCCCTATCATCGTCGCCCCATGGCCACGCCCGAGAAGTCGATTCGCGTCCGAGGTGCGCGCGAGCACAACCTCAAGAACCTCTCGGTCGAGATCCCGCGCGACAAGCTCGTGGTGATCACAGGCGTGTCCGGCTCGGGCAAGAGCTCGCTCGCGTTCGACACGATCTTCGCGGAAGGCCAGCGCAAGTACATGGAGTCGCTCTCCGCGTACGCGCGCCAGTTCCTCGACCAGATGCAGAAGCCGAATGTCGAGGCGATCGAGGGCCTGCCGCCGACCATCGCGATCGAGCAGCGCTCGGGCGGGCATAGCCCGCGCTCGATCGTGGCGACGACGACCGAGATCTGGGACTACCTGCGACTTCTGTACGCGCGCTGCGGCACGCCGACCTGCTGGCACACCGAGGAGACCGGCAAGGGGAAGTCGAAGTCGGTGCGCTGCTGCGGCAAGGAGATCAGCGCGTCGAATCCGAGCCAGATCGTCGAGACGCTGGTGACGAAGTTCGCCGGCAAGCGCGCGATGCTGTGCGCGCCGGTCATCCGCGCGAAGAAGGGCTTTCACCGCGAGGTGCTCGAGGGACTGCAGAAGCAGGGTCTCGTGCGCGCCCGCGCCAACGGCAAGGTCGTCGACCTGCGCGAGGTGCTCAAAAACGGCGGCGAGAATCCGCTTGGTTTCGGCCGCTACGAGATGAACGACATCGACGCGGTCGTCGACCGCATCGTGCTCGAGGAATCCGCGCGGCAACGGATCGCCGAGAGCGTCGAGACGGCGCTGAAGCTCGCCGAGGGCTCGCTTGTCGTGCTGATCGAGGATACGACCGGCAAGGATGCAGGCAAGGATGCAGGCGCGAAGGACGGCTGGACCGAGCACCGCTACAGCGAGAAGTTCGCCTGCCCCGACCACCCC
>CAIXEV010000024.1 GCA_903918555.1 uncultured bacterium
GGACGCCGCGCGGCACCTCTATACCGCGATCACGCGGGCCGCCGAACGCGTGGTGGTGGCGCGATGAGCAGGGCCCGCCGCGAAGTCCTGCAGCTCGCCAGCTACTGCGGTTGGGGCAACCTCCTGGGGCTGCTGGCACCGCTCTCGGGCGCCCGGCGGCCGGGCCGGTCCCCGTTTTATAAGCTCCCCCGGCTGGCCGGGGCGTCGTGGCCGGTCGGAAGGCGGCCATGAACACCGCCTTCCTCCTGATGGCGCAATATGACGGGCAGGCGGTGATCCCGGTGGACGCGGTCGTACGGGACTATTTCTCGCACCTGACGGCCGAAAAGTTTCTCCGCAAGATCGGGGCGGGCGAGATCGCCCTCCCGATCGTCCGGATCGAGGCCAGCCAGAAGGCCGCCAAGGGCGTCCACCTGCAAGACCTCGCCGAGTATCTCGACGCCCGTCGGGCCGCAGCCCGCAAAGAGCTCGAACAGCTTACGCGCTAGACCCGCCGACGAGGCGAAGTCCTCTGGGCGCGGTCGCGCGCTCCTGCCATTTCCACCCTGCAAATTTGTCGCCGACTTGCCCGAGGTGGGTGTAACGCTTAAGAGACGCCCACGTCCGGTGGCCCGACACCAGCGCCGCGCGCGGGATCGAGTAGCCGATCTCGAACAGCCGTGACACGCCCTCATGGCGGAGGTCGTGGAAGTGCAGCCGGTCGTGATCCGCCATGCTCTCCTCGTTGATCCCCAGCAGGATCGCCGCCCGGGTAAAGGACGCGCTGATCGAGCCCGGGTCGTAGGGGAATATCTCCTCGGCCTTCCCCCGCACCGTCGCCTTGATGATCGCCACCGCCTCGTCCGGAAGATCGACCCATGTGTCGTTCCCCATCTTTTCCCCCGGGTGTTTCATGTCCCGGACCAGCACGCGCTTTTGAGCCTCGTCGAAGTCGGCCCACCGGAGCCGAGTGATCTCGTCCTGTCGCCGCGCCGAGAAGATCGCAAAGGGTACGATCCGGGTCATGGGGATCACGCCGCGATAGCGGGTTTCGCTGACGAGGAAGTGGGACAGGAGCCGGTCGAGCTCGTCCAGCGTCGGGCGCCGGGATCGGCTCTTGGACTTGCCGGTGATCCCGAGCCGCTTGGCGCCCTTGAGGGCGTCCTTCATCGCCCCCTCGTCCAGGGGCGCCCCCCACGCGATCCGGGCGATGGCGAACACCGCCCCGAGGTGGGACAGGTAGTTGGCGACCGTCTGCGGCTGGCGCCCATTGCACAGGTCGCGGGCGAAGTCGAGGACTTCGACGCTGCCGATCTTCGAGCACCGGAGATCGGCAATGTCGTAGCGCTTGATGGCTTCGAGCACCTGCGCCTTGGTCTTGCCGATCTCCTTCCTGCTGTCGGCCACGTAAAGGTCGATCACGTCCCGCAGCAGGGGGTCGCGGGCCTTGGCATCACGCCCGAGCAACTCGGGGTTTTCTTTGAGCTCGGCCTCCCGGCGCGTGATCCAGGCCGCAGCCGCCGGGCGCCGCTCAAAAGTCTGCGCTTCGGAGTGGACCCGCCTGCCGCCTCTCGTTATTGAGATTTGGGCGAGAAAGCTTCTGGAGCCGTCCGCTCGCTTCCTAAGCACTATGGTTCCCACTTACAACACCCGCTTATCCATCCACAACATATGTTGTAACTCGGATCGGAAAGGGGCGCAAATGGCCT
The DNA here is from genome assembly GCA_903918555.1 of uncultured bacterium. Taxonomy (GTDB): domain Bacteria; phylum Planctomycetota; class Phycisphaerae; order Phycisphaerales; family SM1A02; genus QWPT01. The sequence goes on from CAIXEV010000024.1 coordinate 1,689, forward strand.
GAAATAGAACGATGAACGGCGGTGAAAAAATGCCTGAAACGCCCGGAAAATATAACGTTTCCGTGGATCGCCGGTTCTCAGTGGCCCCCATGA
>CAIXEV010000025.1 GCA_903918555.1 uncultured bacterium
ACCTGCTCGCCGACCGCGAACGCGGCATCCGCGACCTCTCGGCGCTCGGGTTCACGCGCTTCATCACGGCGGGCGTGCTTGGGTGGGACGCGTCGGTCGCGACGCTCGCGCAGCGCGTCGAGGTGGTGCGCCGCGACATCGCCGACGCCGAACGCGAGGCCGCGCGCCTTGGCCGCGCGCCGATCGAGGTCGTCCCCGCCGGCGGCGTGCGCGCGTCCAACGCCGCCGCGTGGCTCGAGCTTTCGCCGCATCTTCACGCATCCTGCCGCCGCGACGGCGTGTTCAGCCGCGAGGAGCTTGGAAATCTCACGGAGGCGATGGGACGCGCTTGACCGGTCCGATCAACGTTCCATCGGGCGCGCGTGCTCGCGTAGGAATCGTGCGACCTCAGGCTTGCGCGCCTTGCCGAGCGTGACATCGATCACCAGGTCCGCGAGCGCGTCCGGATCGCAGTCGACCTCGAGCCCATTCAAGTCGAGAAAAACAAGCTCGGACGCCGTTCCGGTCCGTTTGTTGCCATCGACGAACGGATGGTTTTGCACGATGTGGAACAGGTAGGCCGCCGCCATCTCGAAGGGAAACTCGTGCAGGAACTCTCCTCCGAACGCAGCCTCGGGCTGCGCGACGGCGGACAAGAGCAGGCCCGTGTCCCGAATGTCGGCGGCACCGCCGTAGCGGCTGATCTGATCCTCATGGATCTCGAGCACATCGGCGACGGAGAGGAACTCGACGGAGGCGAAGTCGGGGCTGGCGTTCATCACTGAGCGAGTCTCTTCAGCGTCTTCCCGTGCTTGGCGTTGACGCGGGTGAGGGAATTCTTCACGCTGCCCCGCTTGGTTCCTGCGGTGGAAGGAGAAATCGTGAGGACCTTGCCGTCGGTCGAGAGCTCAAGCTCCGTCTCGGGCGTGATCTTGAGAAGCTCCATGATCGCGCGGTCGATCACGAGTGCGTAGCTGTTTCCGTGCTTGGTCAGGGTCTTGGTCATGGGCCGTTCCTCGAAGCGATGGTCCGTTGTATATCCAATGTAGTACCAACTGCGGCGGAAGGCAACCTTCGCCGCGCATCTTCGGCAGATTGTCCGGCCCCTCACTCGAACCGCAGGTGCTTCACGCTCTGCCCCGAGTCGCGCAGGTCGCGGATGGCGTCGATGCCGATCTCGAGGTGCAGGCTGACGAAGCTGGCGGTCACCGTGCGGTCGCTCTCCGCGCTCTTCACGCCTTCGGGCGTCATCGGGTTGTCCGACACGAGCAGCAGCGCGCCCTTCGAGATGCCGTTGGCGAACCCGACGAGGAAGATCGTCGCGGTCTCCATGTCGATCGCGACCGCGCGGATCTTGCGGAGGTAGTCCTTCACGCTCTCGTCGTGCTCCCACACGCGGCGGTTCGTGGTGAACACCGTGCCCGTGAAGTAGTCGCGCCCATGCTTGATGATCGCCTCGCTCACCGCGCGCTGCAGCCGGAACGACGGAAGCGACGGCACCTCGGGCGGCATGTACTCGTTGCTCGTGCCCTCGCCGCGGATCGCCGCGATCGGCAGCACGAAGTCGCCGATCTTCGTCTTCTTGAGCCCGCCGCACTTTCCGAGAAACAGCACCGCCTTCGGCGCGACCGCCGACAGGAGGTCCATCGTCGTCGCCGCCATCGCGCTTCCCATGCCGAACGAGAGAATCGTGATGTTCTCGGCGGTCGCCGACAGCTGCGGCCGGTCGCGGCCGACCACCGGCACGCCGAAGCGCTCCGCGAACATCTCGACATAGTTCGAGAAGTTGACGAGCAGCACATACTGGCCGAATTCCTCGAGCTTGCGCCCCGTGTAGCGGGGGAGCCAGTCGCGGACGATCTCCTCTTTCGTCTTCATGCGGGCAGCGTATCCGCCCCCGACGGCGGGGCGGCGGATCGTCTATCCTGCTCGGCTTCCGTTTCGGACCCTGAACCAGAATTCAGCAAGACACAGCAGCGAGGAACCATGTCCAAGGCGATGATCAAGACCGACAAGGGCGACATGCAGGTGGAGTTCTACGACGCCGACGCCCCGAACACCGTCGCAAACTTCACCAAGCTGGCCAAGCAGGGCTTCT
>CAIXEV010000026.1 GCA_903918555.1 uncultured bacterium
ACCAGACCGCCTTCTTCTACGAGGGCGCCCTCGTCGAGGTGGGCGACACCGAGAAGATCTTCACGACGCCTAGGAACAAGCAGACCGAGGACTATGTGACCGGTCGCTTCGGCTGAAATCCGCGCGAGGGAACGCCATGGCAGTCAACCTTCAGTCCAGAGTCATCGACCTCCGCCGCAACCTGCTCGCCTTGGGCGCGCTCGTCGAGCAGCGCGTCGCCGGCGTCATCGAGGTCATCCGCGACGGCGATGTCGAGCTCGCGCGCAAGATCCGCTCGAGCGACGCGGAGATCGACGAGATGCAGATCGAGCTCGAGACCGAGTGCACGCGGCTTCTCGCCCTCGGCAGCCCCGTCGCGAGCGACCTTCGCCTCATCCTCACGACGATGCGCGTCTCGAACGAGCTCGAGCGCATCGCCGACATGTGCAAGGGCATCTCGAAGCGCGTGATCCGGCTCGTCGAGTCTGGCAGCTACCGCTACCCGGCCTCGCTCGTGCAGATGGCCGAGGGAGCGCTCGCGATGCTTCGCGATGTGCTCGTCGCGTTCTCGAACAGCGACACGAAGCTCTGCCTCGAGATCCGCCGCGCCGACAACTACATCGACAACCTCAACCGCGAGGTCGTCGCGTGGGCGCGCGAGTGGATCGAGAGCGAGGTCGAGAAGACCGCCGCCGCGATCGAGCTGATCTCGATCGGGCAGCGCGTGGAGCGGCTCGCCGACATCGTGACCGCGATCGCAGAGGACACCTTCTTCCTCGTCGAAGGTCGCCTCGTCCGTCACGGCGCCGAGTAGGCGGCTTCGGGCAGGTTCCGATAGATCGCTCGCTCGCGCGACGCGGAGGGCCGCGGCGCCCGCACGGTTGTCACAATCGGCATAAACCGACCGAAACGATCGGCGAGGATCGCCCATTGCTTGCAAAAGATTCAAGCATGGTGGCATCGCGTGGATCACGGCGTAGACTCGCGGGAGTCGCAGCACGGCTTACGCGTTGCGACCGGACACCCGCTCGTGATCCCGGACCGTCACAATCCCAAGACGCGAAGAGAACTGCTGATCCAGGCGGCGGACGATGCCGCTCGGGATTCAGTTCGGGATTCAGTTCGGGGCCGCCCCGCGCCGCTGCGCGCGCGCAAGCTCGCGGTCGCCGAAGAGATGCTCCGCGCCCGCGAGGCGACGCAGGGCCGCGGCCTCGATCCGATGGATCCGCGCTGGGCGCTTGCCTGCGCAGCGCGTGACTCGCTGCAGGGCGCGGTGCTGACCTACGAGAACCGGCGCAAGCTGATGCGGCTCGCGCAGCGCGTGGGCATCCGCGCGTTCGATGCGAACCTCATCGTCGCGATCGTCCAGGACCGCGCGCGCCGCGGCGAGCCGATCGAGAGCGCCGTCGATGCGATCGGCGTGGTCCCGCGTCCTGCCGCGCGCGCGGGCGCCTTCGTCACGGCATGGATCTGGGCCGCGGCCATCCTCATCGCGGTGCTCGTGGATGTGGTGCTGATCGGCTGGCTCATCCTGCAGTAGCGTCTTCGGGAAGCACGCGAATCTCGCCGCTTTCCGACCGTTCGACAAAGCCGAGCTCGACCAGCGCCTCGAGTGCAGCCTGCTGCTCCGCGGACTTCTTGCTCATGCCCCAGCAGGCGGGGAAGCGTCGCGTTCCGGCCTCGACGCAGATCTCGAAGCACTTGGCGTGGTCGGGCCCCTTCTCGTCGAGCACGATGTAGACGGGCGAGCCGAGATCGCGGCGCTGCAGCGACTGCTGCAGCACGCTCTTGAAGTTCTGCTGGTGGCCGAGCCGCGCCGATTCCTCGATGCGCGCGTCGAGAAGCCGCAGGATGATCGCGCGCGCCGGCTCGATGCCGCCGTCGAGGTACACCGCGCCGATCACCGACTCGAAGAGCGCCGCGAGCAGCGACTGCGGGAGGTTGGTGCGGTCGCCCATCCCCTTCCCCAGCTGGACCGCGTCGGCGAGCCCAAGCTCGATGGCGATCTCGGCGCAGACGCGCCGGCTGACCGCGTTTGACTTGATCTTGGTGAGCTCGCCCTCGAGCTCGTTCGGGAATCGGCGGTAGAGGCGGTCGCAGACGACCGCCCCGAGGATCGCGTCGCCGAGGAACTCGAGGCGCTCGTTGCTCGCGGTCCGAACCGCGGCGACCGACGCGTGCACCAAGGCCTGCGCGAGCAGGCGCTGGTCCTGAAACCGATAATCAATGCGCTGCTCGATGACCTCGAGCGGAACCGCGTCGTCCATGGATTCTGCCGGGGAGCCCCGGCCCTCGTTCGAGATCCTGTTCAAGACCTCGTCCCGAGGCTCGCGCTCCAGGCGCCGCGACCATCGCGGCGGCTGGAGGACTGGCATCGGGCTTCTGCACCGTACATTCGAATCGGCCAGCGAGAAGCCGCCCCGCACCAATTTCGTCGGTTCGGCGTTTGTCGGGGCGCTTTCCCGCCCGCCCGTGCATGGGGTTGCATGGCGCGGCGGCTTCTGTTAGCCTTGTCGACCCGCCCCCGAGGACTGCCATGCATTACCCGCACAAGATCAGCCGCATCAAGAAGGTCCGAGCCACTGGCTTCCGCAAGCGCATGTCCACGCGCAAGGGCCGCAAGATCATCAACTCGAAGCGTCGCCTTGGTCGCAAGATCCGCGTTCGCTGAGTGAGATCGAGTCCGCCGTCCGCGGCGAGACTTCCCGAACCGAACACTCGGCACCGCGCATGGCGCGGTGCTGTCTTTTTTCACCCCGCTACCCTGCCCGCATGCGGAAGCATGTCCTTTTGATCGGCCTGCGCGCCGCCGGCAAGTCGACGCTTGGTGCGTCGCTCGCCGCGCAGCTTGGCGTCGGCTTTCTCGACCTCGACGACCTCACGGCGCGCGAGCTTGGCGCTGCGTCGGCGGGCGATGCCCTGCGGACGGCGGGCGAGCCTGCGTTCCGCGAGGCTGAGACGCGCGCGCTGCGCGCAGCGTGCGATGAGCCGGCGTGCGTGCTTGCGCTCGGTGGCGGCACCCCCACCGCGCCAGGCGCTGCGTCCTACATCGATTCTCTTCGGCGCGACGGGCGCGTGGCGGTCGTCTTCCTCGATCCGCCGTCAGCGGTGCTTGAGGCACGGCTGCGCGAAAGCGCGGGCAACCGGCCGAGCCTCACGGGGCGCGGGGTCGTGGAGGAGATCGATGAGATCGCGCGGCGGCGGCGACCGCTCTACGCGGCGCTCGCGGACTTCACCTTCGCGGGCGAGGTCGACGCCGAATCGCTGGCGCGCGCGCTCGGCGACTCCGGGCGCTGATCGTCGGCGCGCTTCAGCCACTTCTGCGAGAGGTAGCGCTTCAGCGTGTCTTCGGCGCCTTCCTTGAAGCTCTCGAACGCGACGACCATGCGGCGAGGACCTGGGTCGTCGACGACATCGAAGACCTCGACGACGCGGCCGTTGGCTGCGATCGCCTCGGAGCAGCCCGGAAGCGTGATCTCGAGCTCGATCGGCGCGCGCTTCGGCAGCGCTTCGTCGAGTTCGAGCCGCACGCCGCCGAGGCTGACCTCGTAGATGTGGCCGTCGCCCGCCTCGCGGCCCTTGTGGACGACCGAGACCGACGAATACATGGGCTCGACGGTGAATCGATCGACGCGGGGGCGGTTGGTTGGGGTCGACATGGGTGGCGCGGGCTGACCCCGCTCTTCCCCAATCGGTGATTGGCTCTCGGAACTTCAGGAAATATCGGGAGAGGCGGACTGATCGACCGAGCCGTCACAGATCGACCCCCGTCCGCGCGGCGCGCCCCCGCTACGCTGCGCGCATGGCTCAAGAGGGCGCGGCTCCCGAAGGCACGATCCTGCACGCGAAGGATGTCTCGACCGACGCCCTGCGCGGCCGCACGATCGCCGTGCTCGGTTACGGCAACCAGGGTCGAGCCCACGCGCTCAACCTGCGGGATTCGGGGCTGACCGTCGTCGTCGGCGGCCGGGCGGGCTCCGAGAAGGTCGAGCTCGCGAAGCGCGAGGGTTTCGAGGCGGGCACGCTCGCCGAAGCCGCGGCGCGCGCCGACCTCGCGATCGTGGCGCTGCCAGACCAGGCGCAGCCGTCCGCGTGGGGCAAGTGGATCGAGGACGCGCTGCCCGCGGGCGCCGTCGTCGGGTTCGTGCACGGCTTCGCGATCCGCTTTGGATTCATCGCGCCGCGCGCGGACCTCGGGGTCGTGCTCGTGGCGCCGAAGGGCCCTGGCGCGACGCTGCGCGCGCGCTACGAGGAGGGCCTCGGGATTCCCGCGCTGTTCGCGGTCGAGCGCGAGAACGCGGCACGGACGGCGCGGGCGGTCGCGCTCGCGTGGGGAGCCGGCATCGGCTGCGCGCGGAGCGGACTGATCGAGGCGAGCTTCGCGGCCGAGGCCGAGAGCGACCTCTTCGGCGAGCAGGCCGTGCTGTGCGGCGGGCTGCTTGCGCTCGTGCACGAGTCGTACGCGCTGCTTGTCGAGGCGGGGTACTCGCCCGAAGTCGCGTACATCGAGTGCTGCCACGAGGTGAAGCAGGTCGCGGATCTCTTGTACGCCCGCGGCCCGGACGGCATGCGCCGCGCGATCTCGGACACGGCCGAGTTCGGCGCGTTCGTCGCGGAACAAGCCCTCGTCGACGAGCACCTGCGCGCGAAGCTGCGGGCGCTCTTGGCCGATGTGCGGAGCGGCGCGTTCGCGCGGCGGTTCATGGACGACTACGGCCGCGGGCACCCCGAGTTCACGGCCTGGAGGCGCGCCGCGAGCGGCCACCCGATCGAGGCGGCAAGCGCGCGGGTGCGCGCGCTGATGCCGTGGCTGCGCGACGCGTGATGCCGCGGGCGATTCCGCGCCGATACTCCCGCCGTGACCATTCTTGACGCGATCATCCTCGGCCTCGTCGAAGGCATCACCGAGTACCTGCCCGTCAGCTCGACCGGGCACCTCATCATCGCGAGTTGGCTCCTTGGCCTGCTCGACGACCCCGCGCGCAAGCCCGCGATCGACAGCTTCAATGTGATCATCCAGGGCGGCGCGATCCTCGCCGTGATCGGCCTCTACTGGCCGCGATGCAGGATGATGCTCGACGGCCTCGGCGGGCGCAACGCAAACGGCCTGGCGTTGTTCATCAAGCTCGTGGTCGCGTTCATGCCCGCAGCCGTGCTCGGCGTCCTCTTCGACGACTGGATCGAGGAACGGCTGTTTGCGCCGATTCCCGTGCTCATGGCGCTCGGCGGCGGCGGACTCCTGCTTCTGATCCTCTCGCCGTGGATCAAGACGCTCGTGAAGCGCGAGGATGGCGAGCGCGACGACTTCGCGCAGTTGACGGTGCTGCACGCGTTCGCGATCGGCTGCATGCAGGTGATCGCGATGTGGCCGGGCACCTCGCGCTCGATGATGACGATCCTCGGCGGAATCCTCTTCGGCCTCTCGCCACGGCGCGCGGCCGAGTTCAGCTTCCTGCTCGGGTTGCCGACCCTCGGCGGCGCGTGCGTCTACAAGCTCGCGAAGGCCGGGCGCGACGACCCCGCCGCGTTCATCGCATCACTCGGCGGGCCGATCCCGCCCGCGGTTGGCATCGTGGTGGCCGCGTTCTCCGCGGCGCTCGCGATCAAGTGGCTCGTCGGCTACCTCTCGAAGGGCGGCATGGCCGCGTTCGGCTGGTGGCGCGTGGCACTGGCGGCGGCATTCGCGGTGGCGGTGTTCGCGTTCGGCGTGGAGTTGTAGGGCAGACCGAGCGGTCGCGGCTGCGGGCGTTTGGTGTTGGACACGGGACCGGCGCTGCGCGCCGCACTGTCGACGCTTCGGATGGTTCTGCTAGCACTGCTTCCTCGCTGCGCTCGGAAGCATGTGGCACCCGCCGCTCCTTTGGAGCGTCGGCGGGTTGGTGCGGGAACATCGCGCAGCGGCG
>CAIXEV010000027.1 GCA_903918555.1 uncultured bacterium
CGGCGGCGACCGTCTGCGGGAAGAGGAACATGCCTTCGTAGGCGTAGACTCGGGTTTCTGCCATAGGTGGTTTCCAATCTTGATGCTGCGTGTTTCGTGCAGCGGTTCTGGTTCTTGGTTTTAGGTTTGGTTCTAGGTTAGTTCTGCGATCCCGGCGTCTGGCCGGGGGCGCTGTTCTTGTCGGACTCTGGCTTCTTGCTCTCTGCCTTCGGCGCACGCGCGGGCTTGGCAGCGTCTGCCTCGCCCGTTCGGCGGTTGAAACGGTTCATGGCCTCGGTGAGCCCCTTCGAGATCCAGCACTCCGCGGCCTCCGTCGCGAACTTGATCGCGTCGTCGACGAGCGGCTGCTGGTCCTCGCGGAAGCGTCCGAGCACATAGTCGCGCTGCGGGATCTGACCCGGCGCGTCGATGCCGATGCGGCACCGCGCGTAGCGGTCGGTCCCGAGCTTCGCCTGGATGTCGGACAGGCCGTTGTGGCCGCCGGCGCTGCCCTCTCCGCGGAGGCGGATGCCGCCGCAGGGGAGGGCGATGTCGTCGACGATCACGAGAAGGTCGCGCGTGGCGTCGAGCTTGTAGAAGCGCAGCGCCTCCGCCACCGAAGTGCCCGAGAGGTTCATGTAGGTCATCGGCTTGAGAAGGAGGACCTTCTCTCCGCCCGACTCGCCCTCGACCGCGAGCGCCTGGAAGCGCGCGCGCGGCGACTGCGAGGCGTCGCAGACCTTGCGCGCCAGGCGATCGATGCAGTCGAACCCGACATTGTGGCGGGTCCGCTGGTATTCGAGTCCTGGGTTGCCGAGTCCGACGACGACTTTCATGGTGATCTCTTGGGGTTGGCTCCGTTGGCGATCCAAACGACTTCCTTCGAGGGAGATCGAAGCGATTACTTCTTCTCTTCCTTCTTCGCGGCCGGCGCGGCGGCGGCAGGAGCCGCTGCAGCGGCGCCCGGAGCGGCAGCCTCGCCAGCGGCCTCTTCCTTGACGATCTGGACGCGCACGATCACCGCGTGCGGATCGCCCGCGAGCGTGACGCCCTTCGGAAGCTTGAGGTCGGCCGCGGTGAAGGTGTCCGCGTGCATCGTGGTGAGGTCGATGCGGACATGCTCGGGGATGTCGCGCACCTTGCAGCTGAGCTGGATGTCGTTGAGCTCGTTGACGATCACGACGCCCGACTTCTTGGCGGCATCAGGCGCGCCGTAGAACTCGAACGACACGGTGACGGTGACGACCTCGTCGAGGTTCACGCGCGCGAGATCCATGTGGATCACATCGTCGCCCATGAAGCCGAACTGCAGGTCCTTCACGAGGCAGGTCTCGGTGCCCTTGCCCTCGATCTCGAGGTTGATCACGTGGAGGCCCCGCTTGAGGGCGCTCACGGTGATCTTCTCGTCGACATGGACCGACAGCGGGTCGCTGCCGTGACCGTAGATGACCGCGGGCAGACGGCCTGCCGCGCGAAGGCGCTTCGAGTAGCGGCTGCCGAGGCGGTCGCGCGTCGCTGCCTGGATGGTGGGGACTTCCTTTGCCATTGCATGTGCTCCGATAGTGAAAAGAGGTTGAGAACAGAGGAGAAAGACCGACCTACCGCTTCGCGCCGCCGCTGTGGCGGAAGAGCGCGGAGATCGACTGGTCGTGGTGGATCCGGTGGATGGCCTCGCCGAGCAGGGTGGCGACGCTGAGGACCTCGAGCTTCGGCTCGAGTTCCTTCGTTCGCCCTCCGCAGGGAATGGTGTCGGTGACGACGACCTTCGAGATCGGGCTCTCGGCGAGCCGCTGCATCGCGAGGCCGACGAGGACGGGATGCGTGCATGCCGCGATGACATCCTTCGCGCCGCGCTCGACGACGAGCTTCGCCGCCTCGCACACGGTTCCCGCGGTCGAGATCATGTCGTCGAACATCAGCACCGTGCGGCCCTCGACATCGCCGATCAGGTTCTTGACGACGACCTTCGAGCCCGACTGCCGGCGCTTGTCGATGATCGCGAGGTCGCAC
>CAIXEV010000028.1 GCA_903918555.1 uncultured bacterium
ACGACATCGGAGGTGATGAAGCGCACGCGCATCGTCGCGCTGAGCGGCACGAAGTTCTGCAGCGCGTAGGTGCGGGTGTTCCACGCGTTGTTGAGGTTGGTGCGGATGTCGTCCATCGGCACCCACGCGCCGCCGTTCGACACCTCGACGCGGAACGCATCCGCCTGCGAGGTGGTGCCGCTAGCGATGTCGTCGCAGAAGAACCAGAGCGCGACGCTGAGATTGGCGCCGACCGCGCCCGACAGGTCGAACGCGGGCGAGGTGAGCGTGGTCGCGCCGCTGTCGACATCCTGCGACGCGGCGGTGCCGCCGGCCGTGCCGAGACCGGTCACGAACGCGCGCGTGCCTGAGCCCGGCGTCGCGTCGACCGACGGCGACGACTGGTTCGAGCCGCTGATCGTGCCGATCGGCACGCCCGCAACCCAGCCGCCGGCCGTGAGCGTGGAATCGTTGGCGACGGTCCACGCTGCGGTGGCGCCTTCGATCGAGTCGGTGACCGTGACAAGCTGCGAGGTGACCACGGTCGCCCCGAACCCGGCGCCTGGCGCGCTTGGGGGATCGACATTGAGCCCGCCGTTCGAGAGATTCGCGGCGAGGTAGTAGCGCACCGTCTGCCCGCAGGCGACGGGCGGGAAGGTGGCGAGATAGGTGTTCGTCCCCGTCTGCGCGAGCGGGTAGCCCGTGTAGTTGGCGCCGCCGTTGGTCGAAACGAAGAGCTTGGCCGTGCCCGCAACGATGGTTCCGCCGCCCACGGCGATCAGGTCCGTCGAGAAGCTGTTGGTGCCGTTCGGGTTCAGGGTGGATGGGCGGCCGTCTCGGTAGCTGAAGGCGATGTAGAACGGCGGCTTGTTGATGAACACCTCGATGCCGCCGCAGCGGCCGACGACGAGGTCGAGCCAGCCGTCGCCGTTGATGTCGGGGGTGGCGATGTCGAAGACCGACGAGAGGTTCGCGGTCGGCAGCACGGTGCCTTGCTCGTCGAGGAGCAGGCCGCCGACGACGCCGGTGTTGAAGTAGATCTTGGTGCGGCGGCCCGAGTTCGGGCAGAACGGCCCGAGGTCGGCGTCGACATCGCAGATGATCACATCGGAGCGGCCGTCGTTGTTGAGGTCGACCACGCGCGCGGCGTTGCCGAACTCGGCGAGGCTGTCGGTGATGGTGTACGCGGTGAAGTTGGCGAAGCCGTCGGTGCCGTTGCCCGTGTTGAGGATCACCTTGTCCTGGCCATCGTCGACAACGACGAGGTCGATCTTGCCGTCGCCGTTGAGGTCGCCCTTGTCGATGTTGTACGGCGCGCCCGAGACCATGGTGTCGGGGCCGAGGAAGCTGTTGCCGAGTCCGTCGGCCCGCGAGTAGATCGCCGCGACATCCTGGCCGCCCGTGAGCGTGTTCACGCGGGCGATGTCGAGCTTGCCGTCGCCGTTGAAGTCGGCCGCGACCGCGGCGTTGCCGAACGCGGACGAGAGCTGCGCGGCGCTCATGCGCGTGGTGGTGGAGTCGACGAAATGGCCGGGGTTGGCCGTGCCGAGGTTGACGAGGAACTTGTTCTGGAAGTCGCCCTCCGCGACCTCCGCGGGGCTCTGCTGGCACTCGCCCGCGTCGGCGGTGTCGCCGTCGGCGTTCAGGTCGATGCAGATCGTGCCGCTCGTCTCGGGCGTGTCGTAGTCGGTGTAGAAGATGTCGACGAAGCCGTCGCCCGTGAAGTCGCCGATCGCCATGTCGCAGAACCGGGGGTTCGCCACGCTGCCGTCGGCTGCGAAGAGCTGCGGGATGCGGCCGTCCTCGAAGCGGAAGCCCTGCCACTGGCCGCTCGCGTTGTTGCCGAGGTTTCGGTAGACGCGCGGCTGGCCGAGCATCGTCGAGACATGGTCGCTCATCGTCGTCGCGGTCACGAGGTCGAGCCAGCCGTCGTTGTCGACATCGAACGCCTTGACATCGCGGTCGTTGGCCGCGTCGAGCATGCCCTGCGAGCCCGCCGCGTCGGCCGCGGAGCCGTACTCGGTGGTGCGGTCGACGAGGACGCCGTTCTCGTTCATGAAGAGGATGTCGCGGAAGCCGCCCTGGATCGAGCCGGGGAACTTGCGCATGCAGACGAGGTCGATGTCACCGTCCTGGTCGAAGTCGCCCCACTCGAAGTCCTTCTCGAGGTTGTCGTTGACGAGCAGGCTCGACGCCGCGACGAGGCGGGTCGAGGTCTGGTTCTCGAAGTTCACCCACTGGCCGAGCGCGGAGGACGCCGCGATGGCCGTGAGGCCGCCGGTGCAGAGGAGGTGGGGGATGCTGATCTTCATGCGGGTGGTCCTTGCGGGTGGTCCTTGCGGGGGTCCTTGCGGTGCCTTGGCAGCCAACAGATCGCGCCGTGCGGGTGAGGTCTGTCGTGTTCGTCTCTGATTCGGTGGTGACGGGCG